>CAZNVL010000036.1:0-21475 GCA_964576565.1 uncultured Flavobacteriaceae bacterium
TTTGTGTTTTAATCAGCACTACTAATTTTTAATGAGAAATGTAATTCGGTCTGAAACACTTTAATAAATCCAATTTTTCGTAAACCTGTATGTAAGCAGTAAGTATTAATTGAGAATAATTTTGTGAAGCAGATTGAAATGCTGCTGCACGGGTTTGCCATAAACAATAAATCATTCGCATATCATTAAAAGCACAAGTACTTTTCATCAACGCATGACGAACATTAAATGCCCCAGCATGATATACATGCATGGTTAATAGTTTAAACCACAATTCATTTTCATTATAAGCGATGTGCAAAGAATCTAACATTTTCTTTGTTTCGGGAATACAAATGGTTTTAAAAAGCATGGCCGAGGCATACGCTGAGCGTTCAAAGTTCAGACGCTCATCTACTTGCCTGTTGACTTTCAAGCCAAATTTTCTGGCTACCTTTTTCATTAATTGAAAGTATCCTCTGGCGCCGGAAGGAGAGCGTAAGTTTCCACCGGGACTTTCAATCAATAGCACAGATTGAGCATACCACGGATCTACATCATTTTCAATAAATATCGGAATGGCTTTGTCTATCAAATAAAATACACTGTCCCATACATAATAATGTTTTTTGCCGGTTGTAAATAGTATTCTTGCGGTATCTGGCAGGAAATAACATTTTCTTACACTATCCCTGTAACAGTATTTAAATGCATCGGATTGTTTGTTCCACCATTTAACTGGCACTGTTTCAAGAATCTGTCTGTTATGTGCTAAATTTAATATCCCGCTATCCGGCGAAAGATTTAAAACATTTTTCCAAAATTGTATTTGTGGTAAAGTATCACAGCCAAGTTGTACAATAGAGGAGTCAAAAACAAAATTCAAGTTTGTTTCACGAAACTGAATACCTATGACATTTTTACAAAAATCTTTACGCTCTTTTTTTACAAATAATGTATCCGATGCAGGTATGCAAAAGTAGAATACTGAGAAAACAATTGTGATTACTATCCGCCAACACATTATACAGGTTTATTTCATGCTTGTTTCTTTAATTACAGAATAAGAAGGCAAGTCGTTGTAATGCCAATAATCTATAATCGTAGCATGTTTTACAAGAATAATACCCGGATTGCTCCGAATCATGGTTTTTAGAACAATGCCGTCCGCATTTAAGAACGGAATATTCAGTCCGGTTTTTTGTTTGAACATCTCTATATCTTCTTTTCCGGAGGAGGTCAAAATCAATACAGGAATTTTATCTTTTTGAGAGAGTGCATGTAAATCTTTTAATTTTGCAATAGTTTTATCATCTGTGTTGGTTTTCTTTAAATCGTAACAAACGACCCAGAATTGATAATTGGGATTATTCAATAAGCTATCTGTAATATTTTCTTCTTCTAATGTTTTAATTGCAAAATCCGTAATTTTAGGTGCATCTATAGCTTCCTTCACCAAAATATTTTCAGTAGACACCCATTTCCAGTTTAAGGTGTCCTGCCAGGGATAATTTTGTAAGGTAAATTCTTTTATTTCTCCTGTTTTCAGATTTTGATACTTAAATCGTGTTTCATAAACAGGGGCTTGATAATTTTTGCCGGGTTTCATTTTTTCTAATATATTAGACCCTTTGTGGTAAGGACGAAAATCAAAATAGGGCAAATGATTGTACGCATAAATCGGAATAAAAAATGCTATCACCAAAGCAATTGCCGAAATAGTATGCGAAAATAATTCAACAAACAGCAAGCGGATATTCGTTTGAGACACCCAAAGGATGGTAATTAAAAACAATAACACAATGTCTTTCCAAAAACTCTGCCATGCTTTCAACGGAATAAAATCGCCAAAACAACCACAATGTGTTACTTTATTAAAGCAGGCCGAATAAAATGTCAGGAATGTAAAGAAAACAATCTGCAACATCAGCAACCATAAAGTTAAACGTACTTTATAGCCAATTAATAATGTAAACCCTAAAATCATTTCTAAAGCACAAATAAAAATCGCTAATTCTAACGCGTAGTGTGCAAAAAAATCAAATACGCTTAAGCCCGTGTCTCCTTTAAATACTTCAAAATACTCTTCTAATTTATAGGAAAAACCTAATGGGTCATTGGCTTTAATAAAACCAGAAAAAATAAATAAAGACCCGGTCAATGCTCTTGAAATATGTGTGATGATAGGAAATTTAATAATCCATTGTGGAAAATTAATAATGAATAATAAGCCGATTAAAATACTCAGTAGCGCTTGTTTAGAAAGACAAGGCGGACATACAAAATATAAAAGTAATGCACTCAAAGTGCTGACCAATAAACGAAACCACCAAGTTTGTATAATATGCTTCATAATTTTTGTTGCGTAAAATTAAAGAACAAGCATCAATTGAAACGTATACTTTTGGATTTTTTATGAAAATGTTTTTGTGGATAATTTATCCAAAAATTCAACTATAGTTTTGTAAACAATAGATAGTTGTGCTTTTGTAATGCACACAGGTGGCACTAGATAAATTATATTCCCTAAAGGTCGCAATAAAATATCTTTTTCTAAAAAATAATTTTCTATCGTTTTGGATAATTGATTTAAGTAATGTGTTTTTTCTGTTGTTTTAATTTCAATGGCCAGAACAAGTCCTTTCACTCTGACATCTTTTATTTGCTCATGAGATTTTATTCTGTTTACAAATTGTTGATGCCATTGTTCAATTTGCTTTATCTTGTCTAAAAAATGAGTTTGTTGAATTAACTCAATGTTCGCCAGAGCCGCTGTACACATTAAAGGATTGGCGGTAAAACTATGCCCGTGATAAAATGTTTTGGTCTTATCGTCCTGAACAAAAGCGTCAAAAATTTTTTTTGAAGCAACGGTGACCCCTAATGGCAAAAAACCGCCCGTGAGTCCTTTTGACAAACAAAGAATGTCCGGTTGGTTCTTTAAATACTCGCTGGCAAACAGTTTCCCTGTTTTTCCAAAACCGGTAAATACTTCATCTGCTATACACAACACCTTATGTTTTTTACACATCTCAAGCAATGGATCTAAAAATTTTGCTTCATACATCACCATACCGGCCGCCCCTTGAATGAGTGGCTCAAATATAAAGGCGGCTACATCCTTTTTTTGAAGCAATGTTTCTAATTGTTGTTTTACCTTAAAAAAATTCTTCTCATTCGGCACATCTATAAAATAAGACGAAAATAAATTTTTCTGAAAAGGATGATTAAACACATTGCGTTCGGCCACACTCATGCTTCCAAAAGTATCACCATGATAAGCGTTCCGAAAAGCAATGAGTTTTGTTCTATGATGCTGATTTTGGTTGTAAAAATATTGCAAAGCCATTTTAATTCCTACTTCAACAGCCGTTGAACCATTATCGGAATAAAAAATTTTCGGACGACTAACAGGAACAATGTCCGCTAATTTTTGAGCCAACTTTATAGCAGGAATATGCGTAAATCCACTGAAAATACAATGTTCCATCGTGTCCAGTTGTTTTTTCAACTGATTAACAATGTACGGATGCGAATGACCATGCACATTCACCCACCAACTCCCCACCGCATCCATGATTTTTCTTCCATCTTCTGTATACAGATACACCCCCTTTGCTTTTGTAATGAGTATATTTTTCTTTTGATATTTCAAGTGTGTAAAAGGATGCCAGATGAGTTTTTTATCAATGGTCTGATAATTCATAGATTCACTTTCAGATGTGATTGAAAAAGTTTGAACAAATTTTGAAAAGAATTTAAGTGCATTGTTTCGAAAAATGGAATTTCTGCTATCAAGTGATTGTCCGAAAGTTTTTGAATAATAGCACTTTTTACCTCGTCTTCAAAATTCCCATTTAACACCACACCCTTGAATGGTAATTGTTCATTAAGAATATAATACAAACTTAATAAACTATGATTAATGCATCCCAAATAATTGGATACCACTAAAATACATTCTGCATTCCATTTTCGTATCAGATCTGCTATGTAATAGCGATCATTCAAAGGCACTAATAATCCACCGGCGCCTTCAATTATCAAAGCGTTTGAAGTATCCGGTAATTTAATAGCATCAAAGTCAATAGTAATATTCTCTTTTTTAGCTGCTAAATGCGGGGAAGCTGGTAATTGCAACAGATATTTTTCAGGATGAATTTTAATGGTATAAGAAACCTTTTCTTGTATCCAATGGCTGTCTTTATCCGGTGGATAGCCCGTTTGAATGGGTTTGAAATAATCGGCTTTCAGGTATTCGCAAAGCAATGCACTCACTAAGGTTTTACCCACTCCTGTTCCAATGCCCGTTACAAAATATTTTTTAGGCATAGACCAATGTTTTTAATAATTGTATCAATTGTACTATTTCTTTTTCTGTATTGAAAGCATGAAGAGAAATCCTGATTCTTTCTTTTCCAGATGGAACAGTGGGCGGTAATATCACTTTCGCATACAAATCACTTTGTAATAAATTTTGTTGAACCTCAGTACAAATATCTTGTGGAATCAGCACATACTGAATAGGAGAATTATTTTTTGAAAATGTATGTAAATCCTTTGTTTGTTGAAGAAAAAAATGGATATTAGAATATAATTGATGAATAGATTGCTCTGAATGTTGAACAAGTTCGTCATAAATATACGAAAGCATCTGATAATGATAAATTGGTAAAGCCGTACTGAAAATAAACGAACGGGAATGATTGATTAAAAACTGTTTTAATACAAAAGATCCCAAAACAGCAGCCCCCGCAAACCCTGCGGCTTTACCATATCCTATTATCCGGGCGGCACATTTATCCGCAACACCTTTTGCATTGAATGCTCCCAATTTATCTTTTCCCATTACACCAAAACTATGCGCTTCATCTACTATCAAAAATAGTTTTTTAGTGTCTATCAGTTCCAGTAATGCTTCTGTATTAGGTGAATCCCCATCCATTGAATATAGCCCTTCTACTACTACATAGATATTTTCAAAATGGGCATAATACTTTTCAATAAGTGCTTTCAAATGTTCTAAATCATTGTGTCTGAACTTAAAATGGGCTGCAAAGCTCAACCGTATGCCATCGTAAATAGAAGCGTGCACCGATTCGTCAATTAAATACAAATCGTTTCTATCCGCTATACAAGAGAATAAACCAACATTGGCCTGATAGCCGGACGCATATATTAAGGCGGCTTCCGCATGGTGCAAATCCGCTATTTTCTGTTCTATTTCACTTATTAAATTTCTATGCCCACTTATTAATCTTGAACCCGTGCTCCCTTCAAAAAAAAATTCTTCAAATTTAGTTTGTATAATTTTTTTTATTCTATGTTCTTTTACAAAACCCAAATAATCATTACTGGCAAAATCTATTTTATCGGACACATCTAATAAAGAGCGTTTAAAAGAACGATTGTATTTTTCCAACCATTTATGAGAAAATACGGTGGTCATCTCACCGGCAAAAGTATCAAAAAAACTACTGAGCGATTTGATTTAAAAAGAAAAGCCCGCCGAATTTCGGCGGGCTTTTCTGATTGTATGTTACATTACTATTACATCATTCCGTCCATACCGCCCATGCCGGGTGCAGCAGGTGCAGGTTTTTCTTCTTTTTTCTCTGCTAATACACACTCGGTAGTGAGCAACATACCGGCTACACTGGCTGCATTTTCAAGTGCTACACGAGCAACCTTTGTTGGGTCAATGACACCGGCGTCAAACAGATTTTCGAATTTTTCTGTACGCGCATTGAAACCAAAGTCGTCTTTTCCTTCTTTTACTTTTTGAACGATGATGCTACCGTCTAATCCAGCATTGTAGCAGATTTGTCTTAATGGTTCTTCTAATGCTTTTTTTACAATTTGAATACCGGTAGTTTCATCTTCGGTATCGCCTTTTAATTTTTCAAGTGCGCTGGCAGCACGGATGTATGCTACGCCACCACCCGGTACAATACCTTCTTCAACCGCTGCACGGGTAGCTGCTAGAGCATCGTCTACTCTGTCTTTCTTTTCTTTCATTTCAACTTCTGTAGCAGCTCCAACATACAATACCGCTACACCACCTGCTAATTTCGCTAATCTTTCTTGTAGTTTTTCTTTATCGTAATCCGAAGTAGTGGTTTCAATTTGGGCTTTAATCTGATTGATACGAGCAGTAATGTCTGCTTTTTTGCCTGCACCACCTACAATAGTGGTATTATCTTTATCAATAGTAACTTTTTCAGCTTTACCAAGATAAGAAAGATCGGCCAGTTCAAGTTTCATTCCCATTTCTTCGCTGATTACTCTACCACCGGTTAAGATGGCAATATCTTCCAACATGGCTTTTCTTCTGTCTCCAAAGCCGGGTGCTTTCACAGCAGCAATTTTCAAAGTACCTCTTAATTTATTTACCACTAATGTAGCCAATGCTTCACCGTCTACATCTTCTGCGATAATTAAAATGGGTTTTCCGGTTTGAACCGCTTTTTCAAGAACAGGCAATAATTCTTTCATGTTTGAAATCTTCTTATCGTAAATCAAGATAAGAGGATTTTCCAATACTGCCTCCATTTTGTCTGCATCGGTAATAAAATATGGAGAAATATATCCTCTGTCAAACTGCATTCCTTCCACCACTTCTACATAAGTTTCAGTGCCTTTTGCTTCTTCCACTGTGATGACACCTTCTTTTTTTACTTTAGACATTGCATCGGCAATCAGCTTACCAATGGTGTTGTCGTTATTGGCAGAAATGCTGGCAACTTGTTCGATTTTCTTAGTGTCATTACCTACTTGTTTGGATTGTTTTTTGAGATTTTCTACCACTGCTTCAACCGCTTTGTCAATACCTCTTTTTAAATCCATTGGATTTGCACCGGCGGCTACATTTTTTAAACCAGCGTTTATAATAGATTGTGCCAATACAGTGGCTGTAGTGGTACCATCACCGGCAATATCAGCTGTTTTAGAAGCCACTTCTTTGGTTAATTGTGCACCCATGTTTTCAATGGGATTAGTTAATTCTACTTCTTTTGCAACGGTTACCCCATCTTTTGTAATTTGTGGAGAACCAAATTTTTTATCAAGAATTACATTGCGTCCTTTTGGACCTAAGGTTACTTTTACTGCATTTGCAAGAGCGTCTACCCCTCTTTTTAAGGCATCTCTTGCTTCTACATCATACTTAATGTCTTTTGCCATAGTTTTAAATTTTTAATTGTTAGTTTTGAATGATGAGTTGTAATTTGTTTTTTTGAGTGAGTCATTAGATGATGGCGTAAATATCGCTTTCACGCATTATTAAATAATCTTTGCCATCAATTTGAACTTCAGTGCCAGCGTATTTGCCATACAATACCTGGTCACCCACTTTCACTGTTAGTGGTTCATCTTTTTTACCGTTTCCAACAGCCACAATTTTACCTTTCATTGGTTTTTCTTTGGCTGTGTCTGGAATGATAATGCCTGATGCTGTTTTTTCTTCTGCAGGAGCAGGTTCAACAATTACCCTGTCTGCTAATGGTTTTACATTGAGTTTACTCATAGTTGTATTTTTTGCCCCCATATTCATAAATTTTGTGCCAAATAAGTTTAAGAACAGTATTTCTGCCAAATTTTCAAACCAATTTTAATTTTTCTATCTTATTTTTTGACAAAATGACATCTCTTAATATCTATATTTCTTTGTAAATTTGTGCTAAATGAATACGTCCTTAAAAATTTCAATTGTCATACCTTTATACAAAAGTGAACATTGTTTAATAGAATTGGTGGAGATCTTGAAAAATAGCTTACACCGTTACTTTTTTGAAATTATACTTGTAGATGATCAAAGCCCTGATAATACCTGGGAAAAAGTTATTTTACTTAAACAAACATACCCCGAATTCATAAAAGCCATTCGCTTATCCAGAAATTATGGACAACAAAAAGCCACTTTTTGTGGGCTAAGCAAAGCAAAAGGAGATATTGTCATTACAATAGATGATGATGGTGTGCACCCTGTTGAACATCTACCGGAATTAATTGAAAAATTTTTGTCTGAAAAAATGGACGTTTTATACATCATTCCTGAAAAATATCACTATTCCCTGTATCGGAAAGCACTTTCAAGTTTTTACAAGAAAATCTCACAGATTGAAAATCCGGAGGCAGGCAAAGGATCCAGTTTTCGGTTACTTTCTAAAAACCTTGTAGAATCTATTATACAGCATTCGTCTCATTTAATTGTAATTGATGAAACTATACTCTGGTATACTCAAACTATTCATTCGGTTGTATTACCGTTTCATCCTTCTAAAAAAAGGAAAAGCAGCTATTCCTACCTGCGTTTATTTCATTTATCAAAAACAACATTAATGATTAGTACCACCATGCCATTGATTATTGTAAAAACATTAGGACTCACTGTTTCAGGGCTAAGTTTTTTGGCAGGTGTTTATTATTTAATTCAAAAAATTGTTTTTCATCATGCCGAAAAAGGATATACTTCTATTATTGTTAGTATTTTGTTTGGCGTGGGTTTGATATTGTTTTCATTAGGTGTAATAGGTGAATACATTGCCTATATTTTAATGGATATTCATAAAAAACCGCCTTATCACATTAAAGAAGAACTATGATTGTAAAACAATATGGACTGACATATACCCGTGTTCAAAAAGAAGATATAGAATTAATTCGCTATTGGAGAAATAAGCCCTTTATTAGAAATACGATGCAATTTCAGGGATACATTACACCTCAAATGCAGCAACAATGGTTTGAACGAATTAATAACAAATACAATTATTATTTTTTGATAGAATACGAAAATAAAAAAATAGGGCTTATTAATTGTAAAGATACTGATAATAACAGAGTTGCCGAAGGTGGGATATTTTTATGGGAAACCGGTTTTTGGAACACTCCTATTCCGGCATTTGCCTCTTTAACGATGTTAGAAGCCATTTTTGAAGTGTTTCAATCTGGTGATACATCCATCATTACGGTCTTAAAGAGTAATACTCATGCTCTAAAATTTAATCAATACTTGGGATATGAAATTTTTAACGAAACCAACCTTGCTTACAAACTGCGTCTTACTAAAGAAAATTATTTTCAGAAAACATATAAACTTAAAAAAGCCGCTCAAATATGGGCAGGAAAAGAAAACTGCCAATTAATAATACTGGCAGAGCCCTCTGATTTACTGGACGATAAAATTAACCACTATTTAATTCAGAAAAAAAACAATCCTTAATCTGTTGTCCCTTCACGATTTGAAAGGTCTGGTTGAATAGAAAGTTTTTCACTTTCTCTTAAAGCATAAAAATACAAGCCCGCAAATAATATATCAAACGCCAACATAATAAAAGTGCTGGCAACAACCATTGTTTTACCTCCTATACCGGACATGTATTTGACATAATTTCCCCACATGAGAACACTCAATGCATAAGGAGCAAATTCTGATAAAAGATACAAATACCAGCCCTTTTTATTCAATTGCCACATGAGCACTACAGCCGTTAAAGAAAGTAAGATAAAAAACAAATTAATATAAGGCATTACTTTGAAATACTTATTGGTTTCGTACTCATAAGCCAGATCTTCAAGTTGATTAGCAATGTCGGGTTTAATATCTCTTAGTTTTTCTGCCTGTTCAAGCATACTCTTCTTCGGGTCACGTAATAAATTCATACTGAGGGATACCAGTTGAATAATAATAGCCGTTAAAGAGGCGATAAACAAATAGCGAAGCAAAGGATGTTTTTTCATGTTTTTTTGCAAAGATACTAAAATTAATGAGTGCTTTAGTTTATTCTTCCCTCCCATTATGATTAATAAATTTTCATACTACTTTGTACATTTGTCCGAAAAAAATCAATGACTACCTTTAAAGAATCTACTCTTATACTATACTCATTTCCCTTATATGGACTCGTGATTTTAGCTGAAATTCTTTATAGTCACTTGCACAATTTAAAACTCTATTCTGTAAAAGGCACTATTCATAACATAGTATTGAGTTCCTTAAATGCTTTGTTGGATATTTTAATGCGTGGGATATGTTTATTAGTGTTGAATTACTTTTATCAATTTCATTTTTTTGAAATACAAACTGCCTTTTGGTATTGGTTTTGGCTAGTTATTGCACAGGATTTTATGTTTTACTGGTTACATCGGGTAGATCATTATTGTCGTTTCTTCTGGGCTATACATGCCACGCATCACAACAGCGAAGAGTTTAATTTAACTGTAGGTTTTCGGTCTTCGGTATTTCAACCATTATATCGGTTTATTTACTATATTCCGTTAGCACTATTGGGATTCAAAGGTATAGATATAATGTTGGTGTATTCTGCCACTCAAATTTTTGGCATATTGGTACATACTCAAACTATCCATAAATTAGGACTTCTAGAATATATTTTTGTAACACCTTCCCATCATAGAGTGCATCACGGGAAAAATGTGCCTTATTTAGATAAAAATATGGGAATGTTGCTGATTATTTGGGATAAACTCTTTGGAACTTTTGAAGAAGAAAGTGAACCTGTGGAGTACGGTCTGACCAAACCCTTAAAAAAACAAGATGTTTTCACTTTGATTTTCCATGAATGGATAGAAATAATTAAAGATGTAAAACGTGCTCCTACTTTAAAAGACAAATTGATGTACATCTTTGGTCCGCCGGGCTGGAGTCACGATGGAAGTAAAAAAACGTCCCGTCAGCTACGATTGGAAAGAAAATTAGTTTCTAAAGAAAGCAACCCTTCACAATCATAAACTACGCCATATTATGGTAAACAGCCACCACATCATCGTCTTCTTCTAATCTTTCAATAAGTGCCAGAACATCTTTTTGTTGCTCTTCCGGAAGTTCTACAGTGGTAGTAGGAATAAACACCTTATTGGTTTCCGTTACTATGATTTTATTTTCTTCCAATGCTTGCTGCATCTTTCCAAAATCCGTGAATGTCGTTGTAACAATCGCTTCATTTGTTTCATCATCCCACTCAATATCTTCTGCCCCCCAGTCAATTAGCTGAAGTTCCAATTCTTCTTTATTTTGATTGGTAGCATCAATCTTAAAAATCCCTTTTCGTTCAAACATAAAACTTACAGAGCCCGAAGTCCCTAAGGTTCCGTTCCCCCGATTCAGATGCATGCGTATGTTTGCCACCGTACGTGTAGGATTATCCGTAGTCGTTTCAATTAATAAAGGGACTCCGTGAGGGGCGTATGCTTCATAAATCACTTCTTCATAATTCGCAGCATTCTTCTCAGTAGCTCTTTTAATAGCCGCTTCTATATTGGCTTTTGGCATATTGACGGACTTAGCATTTTGTAAAACCATTCTTAATCTTGGATTGCCTTCTGGATTAGGTCCGCCTAACTTTACTGCAATGGCAATTTCTCTTCCTATTTTAGTAAACGCCTTTGCCATCTTAGCATACCGCTTAAACATTTTTTCTTTGCGTTTTTCAAATATTCGTCCCATAATTTTTTTTGCAAATATACGGAAAACTATTCGTGATTCGTCTGGCTCATCCTTTTATTGCATTCGTTTGATTTATTATTTTTGCAGCTATGTTGAAACAATTAAGGGTTCAAAACTTTGCACTTATCAATCGTGCTGAAATTACTTTTCAGAATTCTTTTGTAGTGATTACCGGTGAAACAGGTGCAGGGAAATCCATTTTATTAGATGCTATTTCTTTGGTCCTGGGCGGAAAATCCACTACCAGTTTTGCTTTTGATAATTCCAAAAAAACGATTTTAGAAATTATTTTTGACATTTCTGAATTAACTTTAAAAGATTTCTTTAAAGAAAATGATTTGGACTACTCCGAAGAAATTATTCTGCGAAGAGAAATTACTCCGGAAGGTAAAAGCCGTTGTTTTATTAATGATACATTGGTGAATATATCTACCCTAAAAGCATTAGGAGATTATCTGATTGACATTCATTCACAACATCAGAATTTGATGATAAATTCTGCACTCTTTCGATATAACTTTATAGACGCCGTGGCAGGATGCCTTCATGAACGTTATGAATATACTACATTATTTAAGCAACTGGAAAAAGAAAAGAAAAATCTGGAGGTATTGATTCAAGAACAGCAAAACCTTCAAAAAGAATCGGATTACACCAATTATTTGCTAAATGAACTTCTTGATATAAAAATACAAGAAGGCGAATTACAACGTATAGAAGAAGAACTCAATCAATTAGAAAATGCAGAAATTATCATTCAACAATTGTCTTCATCTGTTCAATCCTTACAGGAGTCCGATATCAATGTCATACAATTATTGACACAAATAAAAAATAATCTTCAGTCCATTGCAAGGTATAACTCAAAATATGATGCATTAGTTCAACGATTACAAAGCAACATTATTGAATTAAAAGATATTGCCCGTGAATCTGAACAACTTTTAAACGATATAGAACTTGATCCGGAGAGAATAGAACAATTAAGTGCAAGAGCAGACAGCATTAATAAACTTTTGAAAAAACATAATGTCAAAACAGACAAAGAATTACTCATTATTCAAAATGAATTACAAAAAAAATTATCTCAATATCAAAGCATAGACGACAATATTCTTGAAAAGAAAAAACAAGTGGACGCACTGGAAAATATTCTGCAGCAAAAAGCTCAACATCTGTCCGAAAAGCGAACGAAGGTAAGAGATTTTATTCAACACACCTGCACTCAATTACTGAAAGAACTTGCCATGCCTAATGCACAGTTTAGGATAGATATTCAGCACAAGGGAAACAATGAGTTAAACATGTACGGAAAAGATGAGATAAAATTTTTGTTTTCTGCCAACAAAGGCATTGCTCCTTCAGAAGTACAAAAAGCCGCCTCGGGCGGAGAAATCTCACGCCTGATGCTCGCTATTAAATCGATGATGGCACAACACATTCATTTACCGACCATTCTGTTTGATGAAATTGATACCGGTGTAAGTGGGGCGGTTGCAGGCAAAATGGCCGATATTATGAAAAACATGAGCGATACGATGCAGGTAATAGTTATTACACACTTACCACAAATTGCTGCCAAAGGACAACAACATCTTTATGTGTATAAAAAAGAAGTAGAAAATAAAACCATGACGTTTATTGAAGAATTAAATAAACAGAACAGAGTGTTTGAAATTGCAAAAATGCTCAGCAGTGGAAAGCCCGGAGAAGCCGCTATTCAAAACGCCAAAGAACTACTTAATCAGGCATAACAATATCCATCTTTATGTAGAACGTATAAATACAACGAAATGACAGAAAAAGGTAAAATTGGAATTTTTGATTCCGGCTACGGCGGGCTTACAATCTTTAAAGACATATTAAACCTTTTACCAGAATATGATTACATCTATTTAGGTGATAATGCACGGGCACCTTATGGCAGCAGAAGTTTTGAAACGGTTTATAAATTCACACTGGAATGTGTAAAATTATTATTTGAGAAAAACTGTCCGCTCGTTATACTTGCCTGCAATACCGCTTCAGCAAAGGCCCTACGAACTATTCAACAGAACGATTTGCCACGAATAGCAAAAGACAACAGAGTATTAGGCGTCATTCGCCCTACTACCGAAGTTATTGGGCATTATTCAAAAACCAAACACATCGGACTTTTTGCAACAGAAGGCACTGTAAAATCAGAATCGTATGTCATTGAAATCAAAAAATTCTTCCCGGAAATTACACTGCATCAGGAGGCCTGTCCAATGTGGGTGCCATTAATAGAAAACAACGAACATTTATCAGAAGGTGCGGATTACTTTATCAAAAAACACCTCCATGCCTTACTTGAAAAAGATTCAAATATCGATACTATTTTATTGGGCTGCACACACTATCCTTTGCTTTTACCTAAACTTAAACAATATACCCCCTCCAACATTCAATACATTTCACAAGGCAACATTGTTGCGAAAAGTTTAAAGAACTATTTACAGAGACATCCTGAAATAGATAACCGCCTTGGAAAAAATAGTGTACGACATTTTTTTACTACCATTGAATCAGAATGGTTTAATGAAAAAACTGCTTTATTTTTTGGAGAGAAAATAGAAGCACAGAAAATTTAAAGTACTACCTCTAAAAAACAAAAAACCCCGCCTATTGCGGGGTTTTTGATTCCAATTCTACACGGAAAAATTATTTTCCTTTGTTTACAGCCCCTGCTAATTCAGCACCAGCTTTGAATTTCACCACTTTTTTTGCAGGAATTTTAATTTCTTTTCCTGTTTGTGGGTTACGACCAGTGCGTGCATTTCTTTTAGCAACTGAGAAAGAACCAAATCCTACAAGACCGATTCTGTCTCCTTTTTTCAACGCTTTGCTGATAGCGTCAATGGTTGCATCTAACGCTCTTGCAGCGTCGGCTTTTGTCAACTTTGCTCCTGATGCAATGGCATCAATCAATTCTGCTTTGTTCATAGTTTTATTTTTTTGATTTTTAATACGGCAAAGATAATGGGTTTTATTTGATTTGTCAAGGGAATTCGCAAGAAAAATCGCTATTTTGTTGATAAATTGTAGGAATTGTGGATAACTATGCCGCAAAAAGCCCGATTGAATTGCCTTTCAGCACTTCACGAAGGTGCTATCCATTGATAGTTGTACATATTTTAATGGGCGGCTTTCTCAAAGCATTGAAAATACAGCACCTTAAGAAGACATAAACAAATCCATTTTTTAGTCCTTATTTTATTTCGCAAATTCGCACGCAAATTGACCTATGTCCTCTACCAAATATATTTTTGTTACAGGCGGCGTTACATCCTCCTTAGGAAAAGGTATTATATCGGCCTCTCTCGCCAAGCTTTTACAATCAAGGGGATTCAAAGTTACTATACAAAAATTAGATCCTTATATCAACGTAGATCCCGGCACCTTAAACCCTTACGAACACGGAGAATGTTATGTTACCGATGATGGCGCTGAAACGGATTTGGATTTGGGACACTACGAGCGTTTTTTGAACATACCAACTTCTCAGGCCAATAATGTTACAACCGGCAAAATTTATCAAACCGTTATTGACAAAGAAAGAAAAGGCGACTATCTGGGAAAAACCGTGCAGGTCATTCCACATATAACCGATGAAATAAAAAGAAGAATAAAAATACTGGGACAAAATCATCAGTTTGATTTTGTAATCACTGAAATTGGCGGCACTGTGGGAGACATTGAATCAACCCCTTATATTGAGTCCGTGCGCCAGTTGAAGTGGGAATTAACCAACGATTGTATCGTCATCCATCTGACACTTCTGCCCTATCTATCTTCAACAGGGGAATTAAAAACCAAACCCACACAACACTCTGTAAAGATGCTGTTAGAACACGGCGTACAGCCCGATATTATTGTGTGCCGCACCGAACACAAAATCAATGACGATATAAGAAAAAAAATAGCGCTCTTTTGTAACGTTAGTAAAGACGCCGTGATAGAGGCCATCGACGCAAAATCTATTTACGAAGTTCCGATCTTAATGGAAAAAGAAAAATTGGACGAAGTGGTGCTGAAAAAATTAAATGTTGTATCGGATACCAAACCGGATTTAAAGAATTGGAAAGAATTTCTAAATATATTGTATTCTACAAAACATCAGGTAGAGGTGGCATTGGTTGGGAAATATGTAGAACTTAAAGATTCTTACAAATCGATTGCGGAAGCATTTATACACGCGGGCGTGAAAAACAATTCTAAAGTCAACATTCATTGGATTCATAGCGAAAAAATTACCCGGGAAAATGTAGAAAGTTTGTTAGGAAAAACAAAAGGAATTTTAGTGGCGCCGGGCTTCGGTAACAGAGGTATTGAAGGAAAAATTATAGCCATTGAATACGCCAGAAAAAACAAAGTGCCTTTTTTAGGCATTTGTCTTGGTATGCAATGTGCTGTGATTGAATTTGCCAGAAATGTTTTGCAATATGAAGATGCCAACAGCCGTGAAATGAACCCGGCTACCAAACATCCTGTCATTGATTTGCTGGAAACTCAAAAATCCGTCCATTATCTTGGAGGCACGATGCGGTTAGGGGCTTATCCGTGTGAAATAAAAGAAAATACACTCGCTTATAAAATATACAACCAAAAATTAATATACGAAAGACATCGGCACAGATATGAATTTAATAATGAGTACACAGATGTGTTTGTAAAAAACGGAATGCTATTTTCGGGAATTAATCCTGAAAAAGGACTGGTAGAAATTATGGAATTAAAAGATCATCCTTTTTTTATTGGTGTTCAGTTTCATCCTGAATATAAAAGCACTGTTGAAAATCCACACCCGCTCTTTATTCATTTTATCAAAGCCGCCATTGAAAACAATGGATGATTTAATCGTCATTGGGAAAATCGGAAAACCGCACGGCATTAAAGGGGCTGTCAGTGTGCATCTTACAGCCGATATTCAATGGAACGATACAGAGTATTTTTTTATAGAAATACAAAACGAGCCCGTTCCATTCTTCATTGAAACCCTGGATGTTTTATCAAAAAAAATTGTTGTGAAATTGAAAGGTATTTCATCATGGGAGGATGCTAAAAAACTCACTCATCTCAATATATTGCTTCCTAAAAAAAGTATTCTTGAAAATGAATGGGAGCAATGGATTGGATTTAAAGTTTTAGACACAGCTAAAAATAATCAGTGGATAGGTACTATTGAAGATTTTTTGCAAAATAATGGCTTGATTTGGATGGAGATAAAGAGACCAAACTGTCATGAAACATTTTTATTACCCTATCATACACATTTCATTGAGCGCATTTCTGAAAGTGAAAAAATAATTTATTACAAATCCGTAGAAGGGATGTATTAAGGACACTGGTATATTTAAATACCCGATTACTGCGAACGAATTGTTGAATACCTGCTTTTTATTCTATTTGAAAACAGAAATCCTTTTTCACCATTTTTAATAAAAGACCCTTTGCTTATAGAGAAAGTGCTGTTTATTTTTGTGCAGAATGATAAAAAAAATATACATCGTCGCATTTATTTTGGCTTTGAGCATTATTGCACTAATTAGTATTCAGGTATATTCTATTTATGAAGATTATCAAATCAAACAGGAAAAATTTTCGCATCAGGTACAAACAGCCCTAATTAACACCAGCCAAAAAGCCAATAAATTTATTTCAGGAAATTTAGTGGTCAAAAAAATCAATTACCGTTCACAGGGCGTTACTGTTCAAAATAAAAATCAAAACAACACCGACGATTACAGAATACGTTTATTTGAAGAATTAAATACAGATTCCAACGGATTTGTTTCGTCCAAATATATCCACAAAGAAATTCCTTTTGATTCTTTTCACATTAAAAAAGCATTGTTTAAATCTTTACTGCCAGTGAACTTAAATTCCACCATTACCCCTCAAAAAAAACAGGAAATAAAAAGCATTCAACCGGAAATGATAAAAAACACAAATGAAATCGTCAACGATATTTTTGATGAGTCCATTAGTATTAATGTGTATAATAATTTTTCTCCTAAAATTGATACTGCTAAAATAGATTCTGTACTTCGTCATGAACTCTTGAATAATGGTATAAAAGCAAAGTATTGTTATGAATTAAAAAGTACGTTACCCTATATAAATCTAAACAAGTCCAACATTACTGATAACTCTCCCATCATTAATGAAAATGAAAACAATATTGAATATAGTATTAATTTATTTCCTTCAAATATTTTTGTAACACCCACGTATCTTACACTCAAATTCCAACATCAAAAAAGGTATATTATTCGGGAAATGTTATTTTTACTTTTACTTTCCATTATTATCATTGCAGTGCTCGTATCCTCCTACATTTATTTTTTATCCACCATTTTTCAACAAAAAAAATTGTCTGACATTAAAAATGATTTTGTCAACAATATGACACACGAGCTTAAAACGCCCATTGCAACACTAAATCTTGGCATACAATTTTTTAGCGATAAAACTATTCAAAAAACACCTGAAGCAGAAGAACGGACACTCAAAATCATGTCTAATGAAATAAAACGGCTGCATCAATTGGTAGAAAGTATTTTAACTTCCGCTACTCTTGAAAAAGCAGAAATTAAAATTAAATTTTCAAAAGAAAACATTCACAACCTATTAAATGAAATAATACAAAATACACGATTAATAGTAGAAAGTAAAGGCGGAAACATCACAGCACAATTAGAAGCCAAAGAGCATTGTGCAGAAATTGATAAAACACATTTTTCAAATGTTATAAATAATCTGATGGACAATGCTATCAAATACTCTAAAGATGCACCGGAAATTAAAATAACCACTCATTCTGATGCAAAAGGCATTTATATTGCTATTCAAGACAACGGAATAGGTATTCCAAAAGAACATCAAAAAAAGATATTTGACAAATTTTATAGAGTACCCACAGGTAATACCCATAATGTAAAAGGATTTGGCTTAGGATTGTTTTACGTCAAAAAAATCATAGAATTGCATCACGGCACCATCCATTTAGTAAGTGAACCCGATAAAGGAAGCACATTCACCATTTTCACCCCCTTTTCTCAAAAACTCAGCGAAAATATTTCAAACAATTGTTAAAATGTTTTTTAAACCATACATTTATTTCTTATATTTATCACAAAATTTTATTTTATGGCTGAAATAAAAAATGCAAAAATTAGAATTCTTTTAGCCGAAGACGACGAAAACTTGTCTTTTGTTTTAGAACAATATCTTGTTCAAAAAGGATTTGATGTTACTGTAAAGTCCAATGGTCAAGATGCATTTGATACATTTTGTAAAAAAACTTTTGATTTAGTTATTTTAGATGTCATGATGCCGAAAATGGACGGCTTTTCAGTCGCCAAAAAAATCAGAGAGATAAATTCCGATGTTCCTATTATCTTTTTAACGGCTAAAAGTCAAAAAGAAGACACCTTAGAAGGATTTAACGCCGGTGGAGATGATTATATTACCAAGCCGTTTTCAATGGACGAATTGATTGCACGAATACACGCCATCTTAAAAAGAACCAATGTATTCAAAGCCATTGAATCCGACCAAAGAGTATTTGAAATTGGGGAATATACTTTTCACTACGATGAAAAATTACTCATGCACAATCCTTCCAAAGAAAAAATCAATTTAACAACTAAAGAATCAGAATTGTTAAGATTATTTGCTATTCACAAAAACGATTTATTAGATAGATCCTTTGCGCTAAAATCAATATGGGGCGAAGATAGTTATTACAACAGCCGCAGTATGGATGTTTATATTGCTAAATTAAGAAAATATCTGAGCAAAGATCCTAACATTAGCATTGTCAATGTTCACGGCAAGGGATTTAAACTGTTTGTGAAGGAATAATTCTTACTATACTATTTCTGCAAGACAATTATTAAAGTCCGAAATATGTTTTTGATTCTCTTACTCTAAACTTTTAAGATGAATTAAATTTTTACCGACGTTTAAATACACTTCGCCTCCATGCACAAAAGCCCAATTATCTTTTATATGCCCTGCAGGAAAATGAAAACAAACAGGATAATCGTATTCTTTTACAGCCTCAAAAATAATTTCTTCGGCCGTTTTACCAAAAGCCACTGTGTTATCCTTTAAATCTGTAAATCCGCCTACTATCAATCCCTTCAATTTTTTAAGCATACCCGCACGTTTTAATTGCATCATCATTCTATCAATGTGATACAAATACTCATCCACATCTTCAATAAATAAAATTTTATCTTTCAAATCCAACTGAGAAGGGCTACCACTTAATGAATAAAGCACAGATAAGTTTCCACCCACTAAAATACCTTGACACTCGCCCGTTCTATTCAATGGATGAGGTGTAATAGGATAATGAATCTTTTTCCCTTCTAAAATGTCAAACAAACTATTCGTTGCAAGTTCAGATTGATTAAACAACATCGGCATTGTAGAATGCACACTCTGTATATTCATTTGAAATAAATGCGCATGTAATACTGTTATATCACTAAATCCACAAATCCATTTAGGAAATTTTTTTAATGCTGTAAAATCAATTTGATCTATGATTCGCACCGTACCGTATCCACCACGGGCAATGAAAATGGCCTGTATATCTTCTCTGTCAATAAGTTCCTGAAATGCCTGCGTTCTCACACTATCATCCCCTGCCAATTGATGAAACTCAGAATAAATGTTTTTCGATAATACAATCTTAAAACCTTTTTCCTGAATGAGACGAATAGCAAAAGACAAATCGTTGGGAGATACTTTTCTTGCCGTTGCCGCAATGGCAATGGTATCTCCCTTTTTAAGATAAGGCGGCTTTAAAATCACCGTGTTATAGAGTTAAACTACTACAGGATTTTGTTTTCTAAATTGCGGTGCTACGACTAACTCTTTGCTGTTTTTATTTGAATAATCGTAAAAGCCCATTCCCGATTTTACACCTAAATTCCCAGAATCTACCATTTTTACCAACAACGGACAAGGCGCATACTTAGGATTACCATAACCTTCATACAACACCCGCATAATGTACAAGCACACGTCTAATCCAATAAAATCGGCTAATTGCAAAGGTCCCATCGGATGAGCCATGCCTAATTTCATAATCGTGTCAATTTCTTCCACTCCCGCAATGCCTTCGTACAAAGTATAAATGGCTTCGTTAATCAATGGCATTAAAACTTTATTGGAAACAAAACCGGGGAAATCATTCACTGTAACTGGTACTTTCTGAAGTAACTTCGCCGTTTCAGTAATAATTTGATTCGTCGTAGAAGAGGTTTTAAATCCATTAATAATTTCTACCAGCTTCATTACCGGAACAGGATTCATAAAATGCATACCGATTACTTTTTCTGGTCTTTTGGTGACGGCAGCTATTTTAGTAATAGAAATAGAAGACGTGTTAGAGGCCAGAATACAATGTTCCGGAGCAAGTGCGTCTATTTTTTTGAAAATATCTAATTTAACAACAGGGTTTTCTGTAGCGGCTTCTACTATCAGATCTCTATCTGTTACCGCATTATCAATACTGGTAAAGGTTTTAATACGCTTAAGGGCTTGTTGTTTTTCTTCTTCAGTAAGAATATTTTTGGTAACCTGGCGATCCATATTTTTGGAAATCGTCTGCAATGCTTTTTGCAAGGCCTGTTCATTAATATCAATGAGGTGAACATCATAGCCATATTGAGCAAACACATGAGCAATACCATTACCCATTGTTCCACTTCCGATAACAGCAACTTTTTGAATTTTCATAATTTTATGTTTTTAATTAAAAGGCAAATATACTGGTAAAATCAAATTTCCTAAAATTTTAAGAATGACTACGAATAAAGTACCCGGAGGGGGACTTGAACCCCCACGCCTTTCGGCATACGCCCCTCAAACGTACGTGTCTACCAATTCCACCATCCGGGCATAAAAGTACCGCTGCAAATATGCTGAAAATGTTACAATAAAAAAACTTTTACCTTAATGAAAGTAACATTAGAAGCATATTCACGAACA
>CAZNVL010000037.1:0-20223 GCA_964576565.1 uncultured Flavobacteriaceae bacterium
CGTTTTTGGGCTTGTGTAGCAGTGTATTTGCCATAAGTAGGCGAGGCATTTCGTTTAAGCTCGTTATAGATAGTTTGCCTTGAACATCCCTTCCCTCCCACAAATGGAAGGGAAGGGCGATTTGTTGAACATTAACCCCTTGTTCTTTGAGTAGTTGAATTTTCATTCTTTGTTCAAAAGATAAATGTAGGTAGATTCAATTTACAAGATGTCCGTTGCAAAATTAAATTTTTCTTGACTTTTGCAAGGGTTTATGATTTCAGGTTTTCTCACTCATTGATAATTCAGCGAAATAAGAGATAAAAAAGGATTGCGTTGTAAAATCAAAGAGCTGACGAGTTTTGCAAGGGACTCAATTTGAAACTGTAAGAAAAATCTTTTTATTTTTGCACGAATGAAAAAAGAAGTGGAGAACACCGTTTATATTGTCAACAAGCGTGCGAGTTTTGAATATAATCTGATTGATAAATACGAAGCCGGTATTGTTTTAACGGGTTCGGAAATTAAATCTATACGGCAAGGAAAAGTCAATATATCTGATGCCTATTGTTATTTCAAAGACGGAGAATTGTATGTTAAGAATATGCATATTTCGCCTTATGAGCACGGCGGCTTTGCCAATCATAATCCATTGAGAGATAGAAAATTATTATTACATAAACATGAGTTGAGAAAATTGTATCGTTCTGTAAAAGAAGATGGATTTACAATTGTTCCTGTTAAAATTTATATTAATAAAAAAGGATTAGCAAAATTGGAAATTGCTCTGGCTAAAGGCAAAAAAATGTATGATAAAAGAGAAAGCATTAAAAAAAGAGACATTGAAAGAGAATTAGGTAGAAAATTTAAGTGAAAATTTATGCAAGAGAAAAACAAAAGAAAAATTGCGATAGTAGGAAGCACAGGAAGCATAGGCACACAGGCCTTGCAAGTGATCAGAGAGAGTGAAGAGTTGCAAGCAGAGGTTTTAATTGCGAACAATAATGTAGAGTTATTAATTCAACAAGCCATAGAATTTGAGCCCAATGCGGTAGTGATTGTAGATAAAGCCAAATACACTATACTTAAAGAGGCATTGCAACACTTAGCTATTAAAGTGTATGCGGGAGAAGAGGCGGCCAAACAAGTGATAGAATGGGATAGTGTAGATATGGTGTTGGCGGCTGCAGTCGGTTTTGCGGGCTTATCCACTACTCTTAGAGCATTGGAGTGTAAAAAGCCCGTCGCACTTGCCAATAAAGAAAGTTTGGTCGTTGCAGGTGAGATTGTAGAACAATTAGTAAAGGAAAAGGGTATTCCATTAATACCAGTGGATTCTGAGCATTCCGCCATTTTTCAGTGTTTGCAGGGTGAACAATATTCTACTATTGAAAAAATTATTCTCACTGCATCGGGTGGTCCATTCAGAGGTTTGACTGCTGAACAATTAAAAGAAGTTACATTGGAACAAGCATTAAAACATCCGAATTGGAAAATGGGTAATAAAATCACCATAGATTCTGCCACATTGATGAACAAAGGATTAGAGGTGATTGAAGCAAAATGGTTATTTGGATTGAAAGTGTCGGAAATCGAAGTGATTGTACATCCACAGAGCATTATTCATAGTATGGTGCAATTCAGTGACGGCAGTATTAAGGCACAAATGGGTTTGCCCGATATGAAATTACCAATACATTATGCTTTGCATTATCCTCTTCGATATTCAACAAATTTTGAACGGTTTGACTTGACGAAATATCCTTGTTTAAATTTTGAACAAGCGGATACAAAAACTTTTCCTTGTTTGCAATTGGCGTATGATGCGTTAAGGAAAGGAGGTAATGCGCCTTGTGTACTCAATGCGGCTAATGAAAAAGCGGTGGAAGCATTTCTGAATCGTCAAATAAAGTTTTATCAAATACCTATTTTAATTGAAAAAACTCTGGAAAAAATTCATTATATTGCCCATCCAACATTAGAGGAACTTATACAAACACATGCTGAGAGTATTCGTGTAGCGAATGATTTATTACAAAGCAAAGAAATTTATGTGTAATATCAGGTTATTCATTGCATTTGTGTTGGGAATTGGAGTAATGTCCCTTTTCTCTCAACAAAAATACACGATTAGTGGAAAAGTTTTTGATGCATCAACGAAAGAGCCCTTGCCTTTTGTGCCCTTGCTAATTAAGGGCACTACAATAGGTACACAAACCGATTTTGATGGCAATTTTATTTTGAAAACAGATAAAATAGGGGATTCGTTAATTGCTGTATATGTGGGATATAAGCGTATGGCAAGACCGATACAAAAAGGGGTGTTTCAGCAGGTCATCAATATGCCAATGGAATTGGAAGGTATTGCCTTGGAAGAAGTTACCGTGAAAGCAGGGGAAAACCCGGCGCATCGGATTATCCGGAATGCGGTAGCCAACAGAAATCGCAATAATCCTAATAAATTAGAGTCCTATCAGTACGAAGTGTACAACAAAATTGAATTTGATTTAAATAAAATTCCGAAAGAAATGCGGGAAAGCAAATTGATGAAGCCCGTCTCTTTTGTATTTAAGAATATAGATAGTGTGTACAGTGATGAAAAACCATCCTTGCCTTTTTTTATGGTGGAAAACATCTCTGAATTTTATTACAAAAAAAATCCTACAAGACGAAAAGAAATTGTAAAAGCCAGTAAAATTACAGGAGTAGAAAATTCCAGCATATCCAGTATTATGGGCGATATGTATCAAAAGATTAATATCTATGATAATAATGTTTTAATTTTTGACAAGCAAATTCCCAGTCCTATTTCATCAGAAGGATTTTTTTATTACAAATACTTTCTGGAAGATAGTGGTTTTATAGGGAATAAATACTGTTATCACATTCGGTTTAAACCCAAACGCTCGGGCGATGTGGTTTTTACTGGCAACATCTGGATAGCCGATACATCCTGGGCGGTGAAGCGATTTGAAATGTCCTTGCCCAAAGAAGCCAATATCAATTTTATTAATGCGGTCAAAGCCACTCAGGAATTTGATTTAATTGATACAAGCTGGATGATGGTAAAAGACAGATTAGTCATTGATTTTTCACCTACCAAAAATTCTATTGGATTTTATGGACGAAAGACAACATCCTACAAAAAATTTGTTTTAAATCAGCCCAAACCAGATGATTTTTATACATTAGGAGATGCTATTGTGGTGGAGGACGAGGCGCTTCACAAGGATGAAACATTCTGGCAACAAAATCGGCACGATACATTAAGTCAAAGAGAACTTAAGATATTCAAAATGATTGATACAATTCAAACCTTACCTGTTTATCGGACGTGGGTGGATTTTTTCTATTTATTGTTTAACGGGTATAAAAAGCTGAATAATTTTGAAATCGGGCCTTATTACAATATGATAAGTTACAATCTTATTGAGGGACCCCGTTTTCGTTTTGGTGGCAGAACGAGTGCCATATTCAGCAGGTGGTATGAATTAAATGGTTATATTGCTTATGGTACAAAGGATGAAAAATGGAAATATGGTTTAGGATTTAAATGTTTTATTACACAAAAACCACATAGACAATTATTTGGATTATTTTTTAAGAGTGATTATGAGATTTTGGGGCAAAGTTCAAATGGTTTTTCACAGGACAATTTGTTCGCTTCTTTTTTACGATCAAGGGGATTAAGGACATTGACAAAAGTGAATAGAACAGAAGGATGGTATGAACGCGAATGGTTTCCCGGACTCACTACTAAATTTACTTTATTCGGAACTACTTATACCCCATTGTCTTTGAATGATCCGTATTTGTATAAAAATCCTTTGGATGATAAAATCAAAGAAAAAGAATTTATAAAGAATGTAGAAGTACGGTTGAATGTGCGTTTTGCTTATAAAGAAAAATTTGTAGGTGGTGATTTTGAACGTGTATCACTTGGAACAACTTATCCAGTGATTCAGTTGATGTATTCTAAATCTTTGCCAGATGCTTATGGAGGAGAATATAATTTTCAGAGAGTAGCCATTTCAATTTCAAAACGAATCCGAACAACGCCGATATTGGGCTATACGGATGTGAATATAACCGGTGGCAAAATTTTTGGCGTGTTGCCATATCCATTGATGGAACTACACGGTGGAAATGAAACGTATATGTATGACCCTTATGCTTACAATATGATGCGGTATTTTGAATTTGCTTCTGATCAATATGTTTCCGGAAGTGCAGAACATCATTTTAATGGATTATTCTTGAATAGAATTCCGCTATTGAAGAAATTAAAGTTTCGAGAAATTGCTGGAATAAAGGGCGTTTGGGGAAGTATTAACGATGCTAATCGTAATGTATTGATTTTTCCATCATCCTTAAAAGCACTGGATAAAGGACCTTACTTAGAAGCGAATGTCGGGGTTGAAAATATATTTAAGATATTCCGAATAGATGCGTTGTGGCGTCTGACGTATCCATTGCCACGAGCCATTGATAACTTTGGGTTTAAATTTTCTTTTCAGTTGATATTGTAATAAATTATTGAAATCTTTTGCGATTGTATTGAATGAGGAGTTTGTATTCAGCAGAATTTTCATCCCAGTTAAGTTGCTGAGCATAATTATGAATGAGTTGAACAGAAGTGTCTAAGTTGGTTTGATTATTTAGTTCAAAGATAAATTTTTCAAATGTTGTGTTATTGTTTTGAAAAAGTTTTTTTTGTATTCTGAATTTGTCATTGATAGAAAAAGTAATATTTTTGGAAGGATGCGGAATTGTATCAACCTTCTTTTTTTCATGGGTCTCTTCTTTTTTATTTTTTTCTGTATTCGTGTAGGATGGGTCAACATTTGTATAAAGCGTTATTACTTCTTCAGAAATTTCTTCCTGTATAACACGCAAGTAGTTTGTTTCTTTTTGTTCTGGTGGTTCATTAGTGGCGGATTTTGTTTCAGTAAACGCACTTGTTTTCTCTACAGGGCTATCCGATTTCTGCTCTGAATGGTCGGCTTTTTGCATTACTTCTAATTGAATATCATCCGTAGAAAGATGTTTTTCTGCTGTTTGGATGTTAATATCTTTTTGAATCTGAATGTCCACTAATAATTTAATTAATTCATCTTTTAATTGATCCAGTTCTGCATTGGATAAAGTTTCCAATGGTACTTTTTTTAAGTTCTCAATAACTTGCTGAATATCTGACATGTTTTTTGAGCAAAGATGCTAAAAAAATTATGAATAATGAGTTTATGGACTATACCTTATAGCCATTTCTTTTTTCGGAAATACATTAATAAACTCAGAATGATGAATAACATCACGATTATTGTTGCAAAATAGCCATAAGGGTGTTTGAGTTCTGGCATGTTTTCAAAATTCATACCGTAAATTCCTGCTATAAAAGTTACCGGTATAAAAAGGGTGGATATGATGGTTAAAAATTTCATCACTTCATTCATACGATTGGCATTTATGGATAAATAAAAATCAATAAGTCCGGTTACCAGATCTCTTTGTGTTTCAATCGTATCTATAATTCTGGCTACATGGTCATAGACATCACGTAGATAAAATTTGGTATTTTCAGAGATGAGTTCATTGTCATTATGGAGTATAGAATTAATCATATCCCGCATTGGCCATATAATTTTTCGCATTTGTATAATTTCTTTTTTCAGACGATAAATTTTGAATATGTTTTTAGAAGAAACGGATACTTCTTTATTTTTAATGATTTCTGTTTCGAGATGTTCTATTTTATCTCCTAATTTCTCAATGCATAAAAAATAATAATCTACTGTAGCATCCAGTAGTGCATATAAAAGATAATCTGCTTTTGAGCGACGAATTTTGCTTTTATGATTTTGTAGTCGTTTTCTTACTACTTCAAATGGATCTATTGAAATGTTTTCCTGAAATGAAATCAGGGTGTTGTTACGAACTAATAGCACACTGAGTTGTTCTGAAATCAAGTTTCCATCTGTTTCAGTACTTTCATTGTAATAAAATGCTCTGAAAATACTGAGCAAATAATAATCAAACTCTTCAAATTTAGGACGCTGTTCAATATGCACAATATCTTCCAACGAAAGTGCGTGAATGTTGTATGCTTCACCAATCTTTTCAATTAAATTCACATGGTTAATGCCATCCACATTAATCCATTTCACGGCATCACTGGTCTCAACAGATTGAAGATATTTCTCAAGTTCCGACCAGTCATAAAAAACATGGCTTTCTATTTCGGTTTCATGATACAGCATGAGGGTTAATTTAACCCGTTCTTTTGGGCTATTGCCAGTGTATTTGAGAGTGCCGGGGGCTAAGCCTACTTTTTGTATAGAGCCATTATTTACCATTTAGAAGATTATTTTAAGTTAATGTGGAAAACTTTTTATTTTTTGTTTTAGAAAGTTATTGATAAATGCCATAAATTTACAGGAAAATTTTAATTATATGGCTAAGAAAACAGAAGAAGTAGACGTAAAAGAAACCAATAAAAAAGCCCCTAATCCTGAAAAGTTGAAAGCACTGGCTTCTACTATTGAAATGCTTGAAAAAAGTTATGGAAAGGGTACCATCATGAAATTAGGCGATACAGTGGTAGAACCCTTAGATGCGATTTCTACAGGATCGATCGGATTGGATATAGCGCTTGGAGTGGGCGGTTTTCCGAGGGGACGCATTGTAGAAATTTTTGGACCGGAATCTTCTGGTAAAACAACACTGGCTATTCACGCTATTGCCAATGTACAAAAGAATGGCGGTATAGCAGCTATTATTGATGCGGAACACGCTTTTGACAGAACGTATGCCGAGAAATTAGGAGTAGATACGGAAAGTTTACTTATTTCTCAACCCGATAATGGGGAGCAGGCACTGGAAATTGCAGATAATCTGATACGTTCCGGTGCTATTGATATACTCGTTATTGACTCTGTAGCGGCCCTTACTCCAAAAGCAGAAATAGAAGGAGAAATGGGCGATAGTAAAATGGGCTTGCAGGCACGTTTGATGAGTCAGGCACTTCGTAAAATGACCGCTACTATCAATAAAACGGGCTGTTGTTGTATTTTTATCAATCAGTTAAGAGAAAAAATTGGTGTGATGTTCGGAAACCCTGAAACAACCACAGGCGGAAATGCCTTGAAGTTTTATGCTTCTGTTCGTCTGGATATTCGTCGGATAGCACAAATCAAAGAAGGGGACAATGTTACAGGGAACCGCGTGAGAGTAAAAGTGGTAAAAAACAAAGTAGCACCGCCTTTCAGACAAGCAGAATTTGATATAGTATTTGGTGAAGGTATAAGTAAAGTTGGCGAAATCATTGATATTGGGGTAGAAAAAGGCATTATTAAAAAAAGTGGCTCTTGGTTTTCTTACAACGACACTAAGTTAGGACAAGGAAGAGATGCCCTTAAACAATTATTGAAAGATAACCCGGAACTGTTATCAGAACTTGAGGAAAAAGTCAGAACAGCATTAAAAGAAACAACGGCTGTTTTTTAAGAGGGAGGATAGAGCAATAGTTTTTATACATTTGCTGTGAACCCCTGTTGACGACGTTTTTACGATAAGAATTTTTTACAATGTTTCCAATAGCCGATACTATACCTTCTTCACGAGTGCCGATAGTCAACTATTTTTTGATAGGTCTCAATGTGCTAATTTTCATTTTTGAAATCCTGATGCCCAACGAATGGTTAGAAGTGTTTTTCTATCATTATGGACTGGTACCGGCACGCTATTCCAATTTAGATTTTGTTTAAAATATGATAAAAATCATTTTCTAATATTTTCATAATCAGGAATTTTGCCGTAAATTTGTAATGAACAAATTAAATTTCTATGAAATCAGAAAAAGAATTAGAAGAAATATTTGAAAGAAAGTTAGCCAACAACGAATTTATTGAACCCAAAGATTGGATGCCTGAAAAATACCGCAAGCACCTTATTCGGCAGATTTCTCAACATGCCCATTCGGAAGTAGTAGGGATGCTCCCCGAAGGTAATTGGATAACCCGTGCTCCCAGTTTAAGAGCCAAACTTGTGTTGTTAGCAAAAGTGCAGGATGAAGGCGGACATGGTTTGTATTTGTATTCAGCCGCTGAAACCTTGGGTATGTCAAGAGACGAGATGTTGGAAGCATTACATACCGGTAAAGCAAAGTATTCTTCTATTTTTAATTATCCTACACTCACCTGGGCAGACATTGGGGCTATCGGCTGGTTAGTAGATGGTGCAGCCATCATGAATCAGGTCATGCTCCAACGTACATCGTACGGACCTTATAGCCGTGCGATGATTCGTATTTGTAAAGAAGAAAGTTTTCACCAACGGCAAGGATATGAAATCATGATGCGTCTGGCACTCGGTACGCCCGAACAAAAACAAATGGCACAAGACGCTCTTAATCGTTGGTGGTATCCAACACTTATGATGTTTGGCCCACCTGATGAGCAATCGCCTCATTCTGCAGATGCTATTAAATGGAAAATAAAACGAGAAACCAACGATCAACTTCGCCAGAAATTTGTCAACCAAACCGTTCCGCAAGCCGAATTCATCGGATTAAAAATTCCTGATCCCAATCTTAAATGGAATGAAACAAAAAAAGGATATGATTTTACACCTCCCGATTGGAATGAATTCTGGAATGTGATTAAAGGTAACGGTCCTTGCAATAAAGAACGATTGGAAGCACGGATCAAAGCACACGAAGAAGGAAAATGGGTAAGAGAAGCCGCAGAGGCCTACGCCCAAAAACACAGAAAGGAAGTTTTAGTTTCATAACACAATAAATTAAGAACTATGAATAAAATAAAAGAAAATCAGGGAATGTTATGGGAAGTTTTCCTGCAAAAAAAATCAGGACAACCTTTTATTCACGCGGGCAGTATTCATGCTTTTGACAAAGAAATGGCCTTACAAAATGCCCGTGATACTTATACACGTCGCGGAGAAGCAACAGTAATATGGGTAGTGCCTTCACACGCTATTGTATCCAGCACGCCCGAAGACGTCGGTTCATTTTTTGAACCGGCGAATGATAAAATTTATCGTCATCCTACATTTTACAATATTCCCGACGCTATTAAAAATATGTAATTATGAATTTTCAGGAAGCTTTGTTTAAATACTTACTCATTTTAGGAGATACGTCTCTGATTTTAGCACAGCGATTGAGCGAATGGACAGGACACGGTCCTTTTCTTGAAGAAGATTTAGCGCTCACTAACATTGCCTTAGACACACTCGGCCATGCTAAAACCCTACTGGAATACGCCGCAAAAGTTGAAAACAAAGGCAGAGACGAAGATCAATTGGCTTATTTCAGAAATGGCCGGGAATTTTACAATGTAAAATTGGTAGAACAACCCAATGGAAATTATGCAGATACTATTGTTCGGCAAGTATTCATGGATGCTTTTCGTTATCATTACTTTAAAACTCTCTGCGAAAGTAAAGATGAAACTCTCGCTGCTCTGTCCCAAAAAGCAGTTAAGGAAGTGCAGTATCATTACAGACATTCTTCATGGTGGATAAAACGTTTTGGTGATGGCACAGAAGAAAGTCACCAAAAAGCACAGAATGCTCTCAACAATCTGTGGAGATTTACAGGAGAACTGTTTACTCCAGATGAAAGTGAATTAATTATGGAAGAAGAAAAAATTGCTCCTTCCTTAAAACAAATTCAATACATCTGGAATGAAGATATGCAAAACTTAATGAAAGAAGCAACCCTTACCATACCCGAAAATGTATTTATGCAAATGGGTGGAAAACAAGGTATTCATACAGAACACTTAGATTATATACTTGCAGAAATGCAATCGCTTCCAAGAATGTATCCGGAAGCCAAATGGTAATGAATGGATAAAAGTTCTATACTAAAAATTTTAGAAACTATTCCCGACCCTGAAATTCCTGTCGTAAATATCGTAGAACTGGGAATGGTGAAGGATGTTATTATAGAGGAAGACGGAGAAGTAACAGTGCAACTAATGCCAACCTACACGGCTTGTCCCGCTACATGGCAAATTCAAAATGATGTCCAAAAAAAATTATCAGAAAAAAACATCAAAGCAAAAGTAGAAATCGTTTATTCTCCCGCATGGACCACCGATAGGATTGCTCCACAAGCATTGGAAAAACTTAAACAATACGGCATTGCTCCACCACAAAAACAAACTTCTATTCATGAACTCATAGAAAATAAACACCGTATTCCGTGCCCACACTGTGGGAGTATGGACACAAAACTTGTTTCCCCTTTCGGAAGTACACCTTGCAAAGCATTGATGCAATGCAATCATTGTAAAGAACCATTTGATTATTTTAAATGTCATATCTGAAGCCGGTTAAACAGCAAAAGCAAATACGCGAAGTAGTTTTTTTAGATGAAATGTTTTTATTTGCTTCAGTTAATATAAAGTTGTTTGCTTTCTCTTTTTAATTAAGAGTATTCCGCATTTTGCATTAAAACATCACTATTGGCTTCATAAATTCGTATTTCTCTGATTTAAATAAAATTATCTTCCTACCTTTGTAAACTCTTTTATTTTTCATTAAACTTTCTGAACATTATGAAATTATTAATTATTGAAGATGAAAAAGAATTGTGCAACAAATTGAACAATACTTGGCGGGAGAAAAATATCTATTTGAATTAGCACACAATTATCATCAGGCACTTGAAAAACTGGAATGTTATACCTACGATTGTGTTATACTTGACCTAATGCTTCCGGGCGGCGATGGGCTGCATATTTTAGAGTATTTGAAAAAACAAAACAGACAAGAAGGCGTTATCATCATTTCTGCTAAAAATTCTTTGGATGATAAAATTAAAGGACTACTCATCGGCGCAGATGATTATCTTGCCAAACCATTTCACATGGCTGAACTTGCGGCACGAATCTTTTCTATTATTCGCAGAAAACAGTTTAATAGCGAGAATAAAATTGTTCTGAATGATCTTGAAATTGATATTCTGCTTAAACAAGTGTATGTTCATAAAACACCTATATCTCTTACCAAAAAAGAATTTGAATTACTACTCTTTTTTATCGGGAATAAAAATAAATTAATTTCTAAAAATGCAATTGCCGAGCATCTTTCAGGAGACATAGCCGATATATTTGACGACTACGACTTTGTCTATGCACACATCAAAAACCTTAAAAAGAAACTGGCAGAGGCGGGCTTTCAACTCCCTCTGAAAACAATCTACGGAATGGGATACAAATGGGAAGAATAAAATTAATACATAAAACCTTAAAAGTATATTCTTTTGCTTTTTTATTTACATTGTTTTTGGCAATGCCTCTAAGTTATTACTTCATCCACCAAATAATACTTGAAGAAACCGATGAAGAACTCTTATCACTATATCATAAATTCAATCAACTATACGCAGAACAATTAGATTCCTCGCAAATAGCAAGTTTTAATTATTTTAATCAACAAATTCAACTCAATAAAATCTCTTCCTACTCTGCTCAACATCCCAAAGACACACTGTTTACTGAAACTATTTTTGATAGCACTAAAAAAGAACTTGCTCCACACAGAATTTTTCAAACCACTGTTTTTATTCAACAACATCCTTATTTATTTACTGCCAAAATAAATTTAATTGAAAATGAAGATATCATTGAAAGTTTGAGCATTGTTTTTTTAATACTCATTGTTCTGCTATTATTGATATTAATCATCATGACACAAATCCAACAAAAAAAGTTATGGAATGATTTTTATACCACTATTCATCGGCTGCGGAACTTTGAATTGTCTCAACAAACACCAATACACTTTTCAAACAGCACTATCGCCGAATTTGATACGTTGAATAGAGAATAAGAAAAACTTATTCAAAACAATATCCAAGCTTATCAACAACAAAAAAAGATTATTGAAAACTTTGCTCACGAATTACAAACGCCTCTGGCTATTCTCAAATCCAAAATAGATAATTATCTCCAGAAAAACTCCATCAGCCCCGAAGAATTAGCATTTGTTCTCTCAATAGAAAAATCGCTTTCTCGTCTGTTACGATTAAATAAAAATTTATTATTGCTTGCTAAAATTGAAAACAATCAATTCTCTGAAACAGAAAATATAAATCTCACCCTCATCATTACTGATACAATAGACCTATTGCACGACTATATTCAATCCAAAAAATTACAGGTGCATCTTTCATTAATACCTTTTACTATTCGCTGCAATCATCATTTAATAGAAATGTGCATCAGTAACTTAATTCTTAATGCTATTGTACATAATGTAGAACAAGGAAAAATACTCATTGAATTGAAAAACAATACCTTGATCATTTCTAATACTGGATTACACGCTCTTAATCAGGAAAAATTATTTCAACGATTTGCTGTTCTATCTGATGAAAAACTACAAAGTGGGCTCGGATTAGCAATAGTAGCCGAAATCGCTAAACGTTATCATTGGAAACTATCTTATACTTTTCAAAACAATTTGCATATTTTTTCAATTACGTTTTGAAAATTCAGAATCTCTTCAGAATTCCGTTCTATTTTTGCTTCATAAACTTAAAAACCTAAAACCATGAAAACCATCGTCATCCTTGTGAGCGCCTCACTTAGTTTGTCCATCGCTCACGCTCAAAAACTGGCAGAAAAAGAAGTACCGGCTAATGTGAAAAATGCCGTGCTTAAAAAATTCCCACAGGCCAAAATTAAACAATGGGAAAAAGAAAACGAACAGTACGAAGCAGAATTAATCTGGAACAAAAATGAAATTTCCGTGCTGCTTAATCCGGATGGGACAATCCTTGAAACGGAAACAGAAATTGCTGTTTCGGAATTGCCCGCCCCTGTTTTGGCGTATGTTTCAAAAAATTACCCTAAACACAAAGTGAAAGAAGCGGCTAAAATCACCGATGCCAAAGGAACAGTTACTTACGAAGCAGAAGTCAACGAAAAAGATTTGATCTTTGATCATCAAGGGAATTTTCTGAAAGAAAAGGCGAATGCTTCAAAAGATGAAGACAAAGATTAGTGTTTAATCCATTGCGTCCGATGAATGACAAGCAGCACCAATGCGCTGCTGCTTTTTGTTTTAAAAATAAACAATCCTTTTTGCTGCAAAATTATTTGTATATTCGCTGCCACAATGTTTGTAAAGGTATTCAATATGTTTTTGTTCAGAATCATTCCTAAGTAATAAATGTTTTTTGTTTTTTAGATCAACATTTTTACAAACTTAAAATTCATACGTATGTTATCATATAGTGTTTTTGATGAATCAAAAACATTACATCATTTAAAGCATTTTCTACCATCACAAAGTCCTTTAAAGGATTTTGTGCATCACAACTTACTTCATTTTTTTCAGCATTTATCTTTTCATGAGGCCAATCAACGGGCAACACAAATTTTTGGTTATAAAACTTATCTGAATATTCACGAATTCAGATCGCTTTATCACAAAGGACTCATTGAGGAGTCCATTATCCATCATACTATTCTAAAGCATAAAGAACCTGCATTGCTGGAAGAGTATAAGTTCCGAATGTTGTATGATAATGTGGAAATGAATTTTGAAGGCAGAATCGGAAAAGTAATGCATTTGTGGAAAGACCATTACAAAGTTAATATCAGCAAATATGTCCAGCCCAAATTATTTAGAATTATCGGTAATTATCTCGATCAGGGCATTGGAGTCATTGAATTTCCTTATAGAGAAGGCGGATTGCTGGAAAACATTCGTCATATAGAAAAGCAATCGTTTGTTTCTTATTTTCTGCAAAAAGACGGAAGAGCCAGAACATGGCTGCTGCAAGACCCGGAGCAATGCACTTTAGAAAATTTACTTCAGTTTTTGGTAGGTGATTCTGCCTGGTATGAAGATTATTTATTTGATGTATCCTTTGAACATCCCGGTTGGAGTGGTATTGTTAGTGTGATAGAAGATCATCCGGAATATCTGATTAAACCAAGAGAAATTAGTTTAAAAGAATTTTTGATTCTGGAATTGCTCTTTCAAATAGATTATCTGGACAACACCTTAAGGGAATGGAAACCACTTGCTCATTCAACGCTGTTTCCTGCTCATCATTTATTTGACCCGACGGAAGAAAATATACATTTTGAATTATTACAACTCTGGCAGGAAGCACTGGAATGGACGTATTATTTCAAAGTATTGAATGGATTAACACAACACTACACGGTTGGCCTATCTACCAATCCGACAGTGCCTGAGTTTCAGACCATTCACTGCATTGATGACCGGGAAGAATCTTTTCGTCGTTATCTCGAATATTTATGTCCTTCTGCCGAAACTTTTTCTACGGCCGGATTTTTCAATATAGATGCTTACTATCAGCCGCAACACAGTCAATATAATATGAAGATAGCGCCGGCACCTGTTCAACCCAAACATATTCTTAAAGAAAAATCTGTGGTGGTGGGTCGTGATGCCCATACCGATGTACAACTAGAGATGCAACAGGAAAGCAATATCAAATCGCTTTTATTGGCTCAAACATTAGGACTGTGGAGTTTTTTTCAATTAACCCAAACTTTATTTAAACCACAAAAAAATCCGGTGAGTATAAGTGCTAATGATCATATTCGTCCGGATTCTTCTGTTCTTTATGAATTTGATGCCGAGGCGAATCCATGGAGATATGGATATACAATAGAAGAGATAACGGAGCGTATAGAGTCACTGCTGAAAAATATCGGGCTCGTTCAAGGTTTTGCGAAATGGGTATATATTATTTCGCATGGAGCGGGGAGTACTAATAATCCTTATTACGCTGCTTACGATTGTGGTGCCTGTTCTGGTAAACCGGGCTCTGTCAATGCCAGAACCTTGTGTTTTTTTCTTAATCATTCCGATGTCAGACAACGATTGCAATTGAAAAATATCTTTATTCCGGAATCAACCCGTTTTATCCCATGTCTGCATAACACTACGACCGATGAAATGATTTATTATGATGTTGAGAATTTATCTGATGAACAATACAAATATTTTCAGAAACATCAAAGTATTTTTGAACAAGCATTAATGTTGAATGCAAAAGAACGGGCAAGGCGCTTTGCCAATTTTCAATCAAAAAGTAAACATCCAAAGGAGATACATGAAAAAATCAAGATTCGTCAGAATGCTATTTTTGAACCCAGACCAGAATACAATCATGCTACAAATGCGATTTGCATTGTTGGACGCAGACAATTGAGCAGAAACATCTTTTTAGACCGGAGAGCATTTCTTCAATCGTATGATTATACACTCGATCCGGAAGGTTGGTTGCTGGCAGATATTCTTAAAGCCATCACGGCGGTGTGTGGCGGTATTAATCTGGAGTATTATTATTCGCGTACGGACAATCAGAAATTAGGTTCCGGCTCCAAACTTCCGCACAATGTTTTTGGCTTGCTGAATGTAGCCAATGGGGCAGAAGGGGATTTACGAATTGGTTTGCCTTTTCAGATGGTTGAAATTCACGATCCTGTTCGGCTTCTGATGATTATTGAACAGGAACCATCAAAGGTATTTACCGCTTTATCCCGTTATTCCGGAGTGATGGAGTGGTATCAAAATAAATATATCAATTTAGTTTGTCTGGATCCTATAACCAAAAAGATTTATGAGTTCAAAGGACTACAGGGAACGTGGGATACAAGTTTTATGGAATTAGCTATTCCACTTAAATCGGTTGCATCCGTATCTGTTGAAGAACTTCAGAAATTGTTTGAAACACGGGATGAAAACTTGGATGTTTTTTATTTAAAATAAAGTTATGATTACTACTATTAAACTTATTTTATCTTCTTTGTTAATGTTTAATTTTATTGGATTTATTGGAAGCTTGTTTTTTCAGGAGCATAAAGAGAAGTGGATAGTGCGTTATTGTTTTGGTATTGTGGGGCTCATTTTATTGCATACTGTTTTAATTTCCATAATTCACATTTTCTATTTTTTCCCGTCTTTTAATGTGTATTTATTTAGTTTATTAAAGACAGCCCATTATAGTTTTAGTATTAATTTGATATGGGATACAAGCAGTTTGATTTTTTTATTAACCGGTAATATTATCACACTGATGATTTTATATTTCAGTGGTTATTATATGCATCGTGAAAAAGGATACAAACGTTTTTTCAACACCTTAATGTTTTTTTATTTGGCCTATAACATTACTGTTCTGGCAGGTAATTTTACGACTTTATTTATAGGTTGGGAGTACCTTGGTGTTTCGTCGTTTTTGCTGATTGCATTTTACAGGGAGCGTTATTTGCCGGTACGCAATGCTGTAAAAGTGTTTTCGGTATATCGCATCGGGGATATTGGTTTGATAATTTCTATCTGGGCCACACATCAACTGATTCATGAGAATGTTTTGTTTTATGATTTGCAGGAAAACTCTTACGTTATTCGGTATGCAGATAACCATCCGTATATTGCTTTTGCTATTGGAGTAGGTATTTTATTGGCGGCTTCCGGAAAATCTGCCATCTTTCCGTTTTCATACTGGCTTCCACGTGCTATGGAAGGTCCTACTGCATCATCGGCCATTTTTTATGGGGCCTTATCTGTACACATGGGAATTTTATTATTACTACGCAGTTTTTATATGTGGGAAAATATCGCACTGCTACGTTGGATTATAGCCATACTTGGAGTGGTGACGTATTTTACAGCCAATAAATCGGCTAAATTACAAGCCTCTATCAAAGCACAAATTGCTTACAGTTCTATTGCACAAATCGGAGTGATGTTTATGGAACTTGCCATGGGTCTGAAATGGCTGGTATTACTGCATTTTGTAAGCAATGCTTTTTTGAGATCTTATCAGCTATTAGTTTCTCCTTCGGTAGCAGCGTATATTATGAAACAGCAAATGTATTATTCAAAATTTTTACAAACTAAAAAGCATTTGATACATTATTTACCGGAAAGATGGTCTTACACTTTGTTTGTATTAGCTCAGAATGAATGGTATCTGGATAATTGGATAAATTATTATGTTTTTGGCAAGATAAAACGATTGGGAAAAAGTATGAGATTTATCTATATTAAAACATTTCTCTGGGTTATTTTTCCTTTGTTTATATTGGCTTTTTATGTACATCACTACCGTATTCATTTATTGAATTTTTCTGAATATGTATTTTCTGCTGTGCTTTCTGTGTTTGCTGTCATGCTTATTATTCGTGCGTTTTCAGAAAGATTTAATCCTTTTTTAGTGATATATTTAATTTTTTTCAGCGAATTGTTTATTGCGTTATCTATCTCCTATAACGAACGATACGATGTTTTGTCGTTACTTTTGTATCTTTCCGGGATATTCCCAAGTTTTATAGTGGCGTGGTTGATTTTAATTTATATGAGAAATAAAGAGAAAAACTATTTTGATTTAAATAAATATTACGGACATATTTATGAATATCGTTGGACAGGATTTCTGTTTTTAATTTCGATATTAGGTATGATGGGCTTTCCTATTTCTCTTACTTTTTTAGGAGAAGATATTATTCTCAATCATATTCATCCGCAGCAGGTATTGCTGGCATTTTGTTTTTCTACACATTTTATTTTGACAGGAATTACGGGTATAAAATTATATGCACGGTTATTTTTGGGACCGCATTGTAAGAGTTATCACGAAAAAGCCATTAAAGCCGCATAAATAAATGAATACACTTGACTTTGCTATATTGCCAATAAGAGGAGATCTTTTATTGTTTCTACATACGTAAATTTCAATCCTTTCAAATACTCTTGTGGGATGTCTTTTACATCTTGTTCATTCGCCGCACACAAAATAATTTCTTTAATGCCGGCTCTTTTGGCAGCCAGAATTTTTTCTTTTATGCCTCCCACCGGCAATATTTTTCCTCTCAAAGTTATTTCGCCGGTCATGGCTATACTTTTTTTGACTTTCTTTTGTTGGATACAACTTACTAATGAAACGAGCATTGCAATACCAGCACTTGGTCCGTCTTTTGGCACTGCACCTTCCGGAACGTGCATGTGAAAGTGTTTGTTTTCTATCGATTTATGTTCTATGCCTATTTCCTGATGATGTGCTTTAATGTATTCCAGTGCAATGTTGGCGCTTTCTTTCATCACATTTCCTAAATTGCCGGTTAAACTCAAACTTGTTTCTTTGGCAGGCGATGCGACTGTTTCAATATACAAAATTTCTCCGCCGTTGGGTGTCCATGCCAATCCTGTCACCACGCCGGGAATATCATTTCCTTCGTATTTCTCTTTAATATGTGTTGGTCCAAAAATTTTGGGTAAATAATCTTTGGTAATTTTGGGTATCTCTTCGTTTAAGGATTGTTTCAGAGCGATGTGGCGGGCTATTTTGGATAAACGTTTTTCCAGATTTCTGACACCACTTTCGGAAGTATAATTTTCAATAATTTCTTCCAATATGCTATCGGATATTTTCAGTTGCTGCTTTTTGATGCCAGTTTCTTCACATACTTTTGGTATTAAAAATTTCTTTGCTATTTGTATTTTTTCTTCGGTGCTATATCCTGTTACATTAATTATTTCAAATCTGTCTAACAACGCAGGGTGAATAGAATTCAAATCATTACAAGTGGCAATAAATAATACTTTACTCAAATCAAATTCTGTTTCTAAATAATTATCGTAAAAGGTGTTATTTTGTTCCGGATCCAAAACTTCCAATAATGCCGAAGCGGGGTCGCCTTGAAAATCTCTGCCGATTTTATCAATTTCGTCCAACACAAACACCGGATTACTGCTGCCTGCTTTTCGGATGTTTTGAATGATTCTGCCGGGCATTGCACCGATATAGGTTTTCCGATGGCCTCTGATTTCACTTTCATCGTGCAGACCGCCTAAGCTCATGCGTATGTATTTTCTGCCTAATGCTCTTGCAATGCTTTTTCCAAGTGAAGTTTTACCAACGCCGGGCGGGCCATATAAACAAAGAATGGGGGCTTTCAAATTCTTTTTGAGTTTGATGACGGCCAGATATTCTAATATCCTTTCTTTTACTTTTTCTAGTCCAAAATGATCGTCATCTAAAATTGTTTTTGCATTGGGAATATCAAATTTATCTTCTGTGTATTCATTCCATGGCAAATCCAACATTAAATCGAGATGGGCAGCACTAATGCCATATTCTGGTGAATTGGGGTTCATTCTTTTGAGTTTGTTGAGATTTTTTTCAAAGAATGCTTTTGTACTTTTATTCCACTTTTTATTTTTTGCCCGTTCTTCAAACTCTTTGAGTTCTTGTTCAAAAGGCGAGCCCCCTAATTCTTCCTGAATGGTTTTTAATTGTTGATTTAAAAAATATTCGCGTTGTTGCCGGTCAATATCACTTTTTGTTTTATTCTGAATTTGATTTTTTAGTTCGATTATATTTAATTCTTTGTTGAGTAGGGATAATAATTGTAAGGCACGGGATTTTGTATCTGTTGTTTCTAATAATTTTTGCTTGTCTTGTGGGGGAATGGACAGGTGTGATGAAATAAAACTTACCAAAAATCCGGGACTTTCAATATTTTGTATCGCAAAACTTGCTTCTGATGGGATATTGGGGGATTGTTTGATAATTTTATCGGCTACTTCTTTTATGGAAGATATGATGGCAACGAATTCCGGATTATTAGTGTGGATGGGTTGATCGTTGATTCCTTCTATTTCTGCCTGAAAATAAGGTTCTGTTTGAAAGATGTTTTTAATATGAATTTTTTTTCGGCCTTGTAAGATGACAGTGGTATTACCATCGGGCATTCGTAATAGTTTGAGAATACGTGCTGCTGTGCCAATGGAGTACACATCATTGGGTAGAGGGTCTTCAATCTTTTCGTCTTTTTGTGCGGTAACGCCGATAATGGATTTATTTTTGTAAGCGTCTTTAATCAAGGCAATGGATTTGTCTCTTCCCACTGTAATTGGGATGACTACGCCGGGGAAAAGAACCGTGTTGCGGAGCGGTAAAATTGGCAGAATATCGGGCAATTTTTCAGAAAGAATGCCTTCTTCATCTTGTGCTGTAAGTAAAGGGATAAATTCTGTTTCTTCATCCATCATTGGATTAAATATGTTTTCAAACATTTTTCAATAAATTTTGTGTTGTTTATTGTCAATTATTATGCCATTCCTTTTATTCTACTCTGTACCAATATTGTGTGCGGCCAATTAATGAAAAACCGATATATCCCCGCACTTTTAGTAGGTTGGGGGATAGAAGTTTTAAGTAGCAAT
>CAZNVL010000038.1:0-6447 GCA_964576565.1 uncultured Flavobacteriaceae bacterium
GATATTTCTAATATCTCACATAATGCCATCGTATCACAACCCTTTGCTTCTTTAGGAACAACCATTAAATCATAAGATGGTTCATTCATGACCAATAATTTCCCTGTTCTATCATAAATGTACCCCCTTGGCGGATGCTCTGTCAAAAATTCAAATGCATTAATTTGAGCATACACTTTGTATTCATCTGCTATAATTTGTAAATAAAACAATCTTGCGATATACAATACTATCACCACTATTATAAATCCAATAATGTAATATTGGCGTTCTGAAAGTTGTATTTTCTGATTTCTGTTCATTATTGCTTAGGACGAAAAAATAAGAAATGAGAAAAATACAAAATAATTTCTGCAACGATGGCACTTAGTACACCTTTAATAATAACCATAAACACATATCGTCCATGGAACGCTTCCAGTCCAAATATCAACACATGATGAATCAAAACTAAAGGCAATGTGTATTTTAAAAACCATTCCCGTCCCATTTCTGAAAATACAGGTATTTGGTTCTCTTCATACCTTTCGGACGGCTCTATTATTTTTAACCAATAATATCTTAAATACGCAATCAATGTAGTAGCCGATGCATGAATACCTCCTGTATGGTAAAAAGCATCTACGATGACGCCTAATAAAAATGCGATTATTAAAACAAAATAACGATTCAAAAAAACAGGTAAAGTTAAAATTAACAGGGAATAAAAAAAAGGAACACAATACACTGTCAGATAAATTTTTTGAAAAACAATAATCTGTAAAAACAGTAAAAACAAAAATTGAAAAATATATTTCAGAACAAAATTGATACTCATAAAAAATATAAAAATTATTTAATAGATCGTGCCTCTAAAGAATCCAATTCTTTTCTATAAATGTGTTTTACAACATACACATGTTGTATAGAATTAAAATCTGTAAATATCCTGACTTGCACCGTATAAAAAGGATTTTTCTGTTTTCTTTCATAACTTTCTACAACCCCCACTGGCAAACCCATCGGGAAAATATGCGAAAAATGAGAAGTGTAAACCGTATCGCCTTTTTTAATTTTTGCATGCAAGGGCACATCATTCATTTGCATGAAAAAACGACTCTGACCATCCCATGACAAAGGCCCACATGAGCCATCTTTCAACATACAATTCACTAAAAAATCTTTATGTAACAACGTAATCACCGTAGAATAATGTTCGGATACATCTTTTACACTGCCTACTATCCCATTACTTGTAATAACCGCCATATCCCTTTCTATGCCTCTATTTTTACCAATGTTTAATGTAATATAATTCTTTTGCTGATTAAATGTGCTATTAATAACCTGTGCTTCTACAAAACTATATTCCTGATGCAGAACTGTATCTTGTCTCAGATATTCTTTTAATGAAAGAATTTGGTAAGCGTAATAACTTTTATTCAATAAGATTGTATTCAAATCTAATAATTTTTTATTTTCATCTGCCAAATAAAAATATCTGTAAACTGCTGCTTTCTTTTCGTACCATTTCCCTGCTAATTCATTCGAATAATTAAAAATAACTGTAGAAGAGTACGTGTTGTTCTGATAAATTAGGTATATACAAAAGCTCTCTAATAATAGGAAGAAAATACCAAACAGTCGACGGTATATAAACTTTAAAAGCGATTTCACATTAAATTAAACATTATTGCATAATAAATTTATATTTACGAAAATTCTTCAGAGCAATGTTCGTTCCTCTCGCCACAGCCCTCAATGGATCCTCACACACATGAACCTGCAGCTTTGTTTTCAACGAAATACGATTATCTAATCCTCTTAATAAAGCACCACCACCCGCCATATAAATACCCTTTTGATAAATATCTGCTGCTAATTCTGGTGGCGCCATTTCTAAGGCCGTTACAATAGCTTCCTCAATTTTTGAGATAGATTTTTCCAAACAATGCGCTATTTCACTATAACTCACATACACCTCTTTTGGCAATCCACTCATTGTATCTCTTCCTCTTACCGGATAATCCGGTGGCGGATTGTCAAAATCAACTGTAGCAGCCCCCACTTCTATCTTTAAACGTTCTGCCGAGCGTTCACCGATTTGTAAATTATGCTGTCTTCTCACAAACTCTTCAATATCGGCGTTAAACTCATCGCCTGCAATTCTTATAGATTTATCGCACACAATACCGCCTAAGGATATTACGGCAATTTCAGTTGTTCCGCCTCCAATATCAATAATCATATTACCCTCCGGTGCTTCCACATCAATGCCCATACCCAACGCAGCAGCCATGGGCTCGTGAATCATATATACTTCCTTTGCACCTGAATGTTCCGCACTATCACGCACAGCTCTCTTTTCCACTTCTGTTATTCCGGAAGGAATACACACCATCATGCGTAAAGAAGGGGCAAACAAACTTCGGTTAGGGTTTATCATTTTAATCATTCCCTTAATCATTTCTTCAGCCGCCTGAAAATCTGCAATCACACCGTCTTTTAATGGCCTTATCGTTTCAATATGTTTATGTTCTTTACCATGCATTCTTTGTGCTGCTTTACCAACAGCTATTACTTTATTCGTGGTCTTATCAATCGCCACAATACTTGGCTCATCTACTACAATTTTATCATTGTGATAAATAATTGTATTCGCTGTTCCTAAATCAATGGCTATTTCCTGACTCAAAAAACCCTTAAACATGTATTTTACTATTTCTGCACAAATTTACACACAATATAAAAGGAGATTGGTAAAAATTTACAAAAAATATACACACCTTAATGTTAATTTCAACCGACTTTGATATTTAGTCCTTAAAAATAAATACAGATTTCTCTCCCGATGAAAGCTTAAATCCTCTATACATTCCTTCTGTATTAAAATCCATGACAACATTTCCTACTTTATCTATTCCAATCATACCGCCCGTTCCTCCTATCGGCAACAATATCTCAAACAAAGTTTCATGTACTGCATCCTTTAAAGATTTTTTTTGATACAAGATTTTTGAATGAACAGTATGAGCGGCTGCCATTCTAATAAAATATTCACCATAACCGGTGCACGAAATCGCACAAGTTCTGTTGTCTGCATACGTACCGGCACCAATTATCGGCGAGTCCCCCACTCTACCCGGCATTTTATTCATCATTCCTCCTGTGGATGTACCCGCCGCTAAGTTTCCTTGTTTATCCAGTGCTACGGCTCCCACTGTGCCGTGTTTATTCTTTTTATTTTCTTTCCATTTTTCAAATTGCTTTTCATCATAAAAATAAGCCGTATCTACTAACTCATAAGCTTTTTCTTTCCATAAATTCTCAGCACCTTGTCCAATCAGCATCACATGAGATGTTTGTTCCATTACCAATTTTGCTGCTTCAATGGGATTTTTTATTCTTCTAACACCGGCCACCGCACCTGCTTTCATCGTTTTACCTTCCATTATGGAAGCATCCATCTCTATTTGTCCTTTTTCGTTGTATACTGAACCTTTGCCAGCATTAAATAATGGACTATCTTCCAGAATTTTAATAGCCGCCACAACAGCATCGGTAGCACTCCCCCCTTTTTCTAAAACAACATATCCGCTGTCCAATGCTTCATTCATCTTTTGATAATACATTTTCTTTTGTTCTTCTGTAAAGTGCTCCGGTAAGATGACGCCAGCGCCCCCATGTATCACTATCCCGTATTTCTGTTGTGCCATAACATTAAAAATTAAAATTAATACAAATACACTTAACGTTGCAAGTTGTCGTTTCATATAGAAAATTTATAATTCTTTTTGCATTTTATTATAAAATAAAATGGCAATTATTACGCCATAAATAAAGAAAAAAACAAATCCAAATGAGAGATTCAAAGAAATGTTAGCATTCGATGGTGTGTTAGTGCTGTGCACACTATTATCCAGAAATGCTTTTATAAATAAAATAATAAAAAACAATTCTAATCCCCATCGTTTCAGATGCCAGACGCCTACACTTGCTACAAACATTAAGGCAATTACAATACCATAAATACTTGGTAATAACAAATGTATTTTTTTTGTCTCAGGTGAGAATACGGACGGGAACAAGATAAATAACCACAACCACGCCGCTATGCAAAATATCGTTATGTACCAAGGTCTTTTCATACACTTCCTCTTACATACATATTAAACTTTTTTTCATGTGCAATAGTGGTGGAAGGACCATGACCGGGATAAACAATAGTTTGTTCAGGTAAAGAATACAATTTTTTTTGAATACTGTTTTTCAAGGTTTCAAACTCTCCTTTTGGAAGATCGGTTCTGCCAATGCTTTCATAAAACAGTACATCGCCGACAATGGCAAAATTTTCTTGTGGTGCATAATACGTAATACTACCAGGCGAATGCCCAGGGGTATGTATACAATGCAGTTCTGAATTTCCAAATTTCACAACATCTCCTTCTTCAATAAATTTTTGTGGTAATGGTGAAGGAATACAAGGGATACCATACATTTTTGCTGTTATTTCATGGGCTTGTATCAAAAACAAATCCTCTTTATGCACTTCTGGTAATAACTGATATTTTGAATAGATCGCATCATTTCCTGCAATATGATCAATGTGGCCATGCGTTAATAATAATCGTACCGGTTTTAATTTCATTTTTTCAATAAAATTAAATAATTCTAAATCTTCGTTAGTATTTGTATTTCCCGGATCAATAATTATACATTCAAGTGTCTTATCCCAGATTAAATACGTATTCTCCTGAAAGAAGCCAAATTCAAATATCTGAATATTCATAATTTTTTGCTAATTAAAAACCCTTCCGCTTTATAGTTTTAAAAAGGGAAGGGTTCAAATTTTAGTAAAAGTTCTATTGATTGCTACTATAAAGCAGCATCTAAATTTTCCGTGTCGCTTGGCTCTGTAGTATCATTAATGATTTCCTTAGTCATTGTTGTTGTTTCACTTAATTCCTGTTCTTCTTGTTTATTGAAGATTTTGCGAATGACAATAAAATTATCCGCTACAATTTCGGTAACTTGTTTTTTGTTACCATTCTTGTCAACCCAGTGTCTGGTTTGTAACCTACCTTCTACATATACTTTCATTCCTTTTTTGAGAATTTTTTGAGCAATTTCTGCTAATTTTCTCCAGCACACAATGTTGTGCCATTCTGTTTGTTCAACTTTTCTACCCTGACTGTCTTTAAAGTACTCATGTGTAGCCAGCACAAAATTGGCTTTTGGTACATTGTTGTTTAAGTACCTGATTTCAGGGTCTCTGCCTACATTTCCAATAAGGATAACTTTGTTTACGTTTGCCATAGTGGTATTGTTTTGTTATTTCTTTCGCAAAAATAAGTAAAAATTTTTAGTTTAGGTTTAGAACGTGTTATTTCTTTGTGCCAGATTTGTTATTAGAGGGCGCCGGTTTAGTAGTACCTTTATCCTGATTGGCAGGATTGTTCCCTGTACCGGGCAGGTTAGCGGGTGGCATTGAATCCATTTTTTTCTTAACTAATGGTAAAATATCGTCAGATGGCTCAGAATATAAGATAAATCCAGCGCTGGAATCAAGAACATATTTATAGCCATTTTCTTTAGCCACTATTTCAATGGCTTTTTTTGCTTTTTCTAATATAGGGTTAATCAACATTTGATATTTGGCCTGATAATCTTGTTGTGCTTGAGTTTTAAAGTCCTCTATTCTTTTTTGCAAAGATTGTAATTCTTCTTGTTTGGTTTTCTTTACCAGATCACTCATAGTGGCTTCATTGGCCAGATAGTCATTGTATTTGGTTTGCAGTTCTTGTTCCATAGACATCACTGTTTTTTCAAGGTCTTTCAGGTAGTTTTGTGCTTGTTCTCTTGCCGTTTTAGTTTCAGGCATTGAACTGACCAGTGAGTCCAAACTCAAGTGTGCAACTTTTTGTGCTATTCCAATGGTTGACATGGTAAAACATAATCCTGCTGCAATGATGATTTTCTGAATTTTCATAGTGTTTATTTTTTAGTTAATAATTTACCGTGCAAGTTTAATGAATTTAATTGAGTTATTTTAATTTTTTCTCTACCCAATCTATAATATGCTCTGCACACTCAAGTGCATCCTGCACAATGGTATATTTTCCAACTCCATCATAACCCATTACAAGATGTAATATCTCATAAACAACATTAAAACAATTCAATACTTTCCTATCCTGCTTGGCAATAAAATCTCTGTAATCATCTACATGTTTCCTTGTTCGTTTTTTCATCCCATGCTGTTTCATCCATTCATCTAATGCTATTAATACGCCTCTATATGCAGCATGACCGGCGATGGCTACATACTTTGCATCTGTATAAAATCCATCCTCTTTCTTCCCTTTCTCTTTCAAAATTGTTCTCGCATTCTCTATGTGACGCCGTGCATCTGCTATGTATTCTTCCTTCGTTTTGCGCATATCATTTTAGTTTTTTCTCTACCCAATC
>CAZNVL010000038.1:6547-20024 GCA_964576565.1 uncultured Flavobacteriaceae bacterium
ACATGTTTCCTTGTCCGTTTCTTTATCCCATTTACTTTCATCAACTCATCCAATGCTATCAATACGCCTCTATATGCCCAATGTCCAGCAGCAGAAACATATTTACTATCCGTATAAAATCCATCCTCTTTCTTCCCTTTCTCTTTTAAAATTGTTCTCGCATTCTCTATGTGCCGGCGAGCTTCGGCTATGTATTCTTCTTTTGTTTTGCGCATGTTTTTTCTTTTCAAATTTACATCATTTCTTTTTAACGCCCAACTCTTTTATCACTTCTTCACTCAAATCGTATTTGCTATTAGAATATAATAATGTAACCGCACCGGCTTTATCAAATACAAATGCAATGCCTTTTCTTTCAGCAACTGATTTAATAGCATTGTAAACTTTATCCTGAACAGGTTTTACAAGTTCTTGTCTTTTCTTAAATAATTCCCCATCTACTCCAAAACGTTGTTTTTGTAACTCTCTGACTTCTTTTTCTTTGTTAATAATTTCATTTTCTCTTTTCTTTCTCATGTCTTCAGTTAAGAGCAGAGCATCGGCCTGATAGGCCTTATATAATTTATCAATTTCTGCATATTTGGCATCTATTTCTTTCTGCCAATCGGCTGCCAGTTTATCCAACGTTTCTTGTGCCATTTTATATTCTGGTACATTACTTAAAATATAATCTGTATCTACATACGCTGTTTTTTGTGCCCATACTACATTCCCGCTTAAAATTAAAAATAATGCAAAATACTTTTTCATAGATTCATATTTATGCAGCAAATCAAAAGAATTTTTTGCTCTTTTTGAAAACAAATTGTTTGTTTTAAATAAAATTATGAATGTACGCAGAAAAAATAATTATCCCAATAAAAGAAATAATACTTAACAGAGAAATTGAAAACAGGGAATAAAAACTTTCATTTAGTTTGTATAAAAAAGCAACTACCTGAACAAAAACTATTATTAAACAAATAGTCAAAATGCCCAGTGACTCATACACTAAAAACCATTTGTTGTTTAAGTTCAATAACTTAAATTTTTGTGGTAATCGAAAAATTAAGTCCTGACTAATCATAGCATCGGAATAGATAATTGTTCTATCAAGTTCTTTGTTTATTCTTACTTTAAAAAAATAATGATGATATTTAAATACAATCGTATACAGTTTTACCTGCTCTGCCTCATAAGGATAGGTTTTAAACTCAATGTTGTGATTCTGAATTTTCATAACATTAATTTCAAACAGGTAGGAAATAATGTATTGAACAAATACCATGAAAATGATTCGGTTGATGATATTTAAGATTCGGAACAGTAAGGAATTTTTAAACTTTAAATGTTCTATCTTTCTCTTTAGAAAAATAATTTCAATCTTTAACCGTTGAATATCTTCTGTATCTTTCTCATCCGCTGACATTATTCAATATTCTGCTTTTCTTCTATCAGATATTTATTTCTAATAATAGAATTACGATTAATCATTTCTCCCAGAAAACCAGCCACAAAAAGTAAAGTGCCTAAAATCATACTGGTCAAGGCGATGTAAAAAGAAGGTCTATGAACAATAAGTCGTGCCGGCAAATGATGATACACTCTGTATAATTTATCTGCTCCCAAATACACACTCGATATGAACCCTATGAAAAACATGATGGTGCCCACTAATCCAAAAAAATGCATCGGTTTTTTTCCAAATTTAGACATAAACATAATGGTCAATAAATCTAAAAAACCATTGATGAATCTTTCCCATCCAAACTTACTTTTTCCATATTTTCTTGGACGGTGTTGCACCACTTTTTCACCTATTCTTTTAAAACCTGCATATTTGACAATAACAGGAATAAAGCGATGCATCTCACCATACACCTCAATGCTTTTCACAACTTTTTTCTTGTATGCCTTCAATCCACAATTAAAATCATGCAAATAAATCCCACTAAAATATCTGACCACTGCATTGTAAATTTTAGAAGGAATATTTTTAGTAACCACATTATCATAACGAACCTTTTTCCAACCACTCACTAAATCAAAATTTTCTTCCGTAATCATTTTGTATAACTCAGGAATTTCTTCAGGGCTATCCTGCAAATCCGCATCCATTGTAATCACCACATCGCCAGATACGTGTTCAAATCCTACTTGCAAAGCAGCCGATTTTCCGTAGTTTCTCATAAAACGAATGCCTCTCACCCGATTGTCTTTTGCACATAGCGTTTGAATGACACTCCACGAATTATCCGTACTCCCGTCATCTATAAATAATATCTCAAACTCGTACTTGTTCTGCAATACTTTTACGATCCATTCGTATAATTCTATCAATGATTCTGCCTCGTCTTTTAATGGTATCACCAAGGAAATCTGCATTCAATTTTTTTTGACAAACCTAATGAAAAGAAATGGCTTTTTAAAGACCTAACATTTAGAATATGAGTTCCATTGGCAAATTTTATACTCTTAAATTCAACTGTTAATTCTTATCTAACTCCTCAAAAACCGAATTATTGCTGGTGTATTCCGGTACCAGTTTCTTCATTTGCTGAACAATTAAAAAATTATCCTGCGTATCAAATGCTTTAATCAATTGTTCTATTTCACTACTTATGGTATCAAAATCATATTCCCGAACTTTAGCAATTAATATCTTAGGATGATGTGTAGGGATTGTTTTTTCTAAATCTGCAAGCACTTCTTCATACAACTTCTCTCCGGGCCTTAATCCAGTAAAAACAATTTTTATATCTTCATTTTCTCTTAACCCCGACAAACGAATCATTTTAACTGCCAGATCATATATTTTAACCGGCTCTCCCATATCAAATATAAAAATTTCCCCCCCATTCCCCATAGCCGCCGCTTCCAAAACTAATTGACAGGCCTCCGGTATGGTCATAAAAAAACGAGTAATGTCCGGATGCGTAACCGTTACAGGACCACCGGCTTCTATTTGCTTTTTAAATCTCAGAATAACAGAACCATTAGAACCCAGCACATTACCAAATCGTGTCGTAATATACTTCGTTGAAGAGAGTTTGTTTTTACTCTGCACATAAATTTCTGCTATGCGCTTGGAAGCCCCCATCACATTCGTTGGATTAACCGCTTTATCTGTTGATACTAATATCATTTTCTTTACTCCAAAATGCTCCGATAAATCTGCTATGACCTTAGTTCCTAACACATTATTGTATATCGCTTCCGAAGGATTCTCTTCCATTACAGGAACATGCTTGTATGCTGCAGCATGAAAAACAATATCGGGCTTAAAATATTCAAACACTCTGCGCATACGAACAACATTTTTCACATCCCCAATCACGGTTTCAAAAGATAACTGCGGGAATCTATCCTTCATTTCTAATTCTAATTCATATAAAGCTGTTTCTGCAATATCCAATAGCACCAGATGTTTAGGTTGATAATACGCGCACTGACGCACTATTTCACTACCTATTGATCCGGCGGCGCCGGTTATCACTATCACCTTATTTTCCAATTCACTTTTAACGAAAGGATTATTCAGATTAATGGGCGCTCTTTCTAATAGATCTTCAATATGGATGGCCTTAATCTGATACGAACTCAACTGTCCGTTTATCCATTTGGAAACCGGCGGCACATACAATATCTGAATATTCAAATTCAAAGCCCTTTCAGCTATTTCCTGTTTTTTCTCAACAGTAAGATTTTGAATACTAATTACAACGGCATCAATGTTTTTATTTTTTACCAATTCTTCCATATCTTCCGGAGCATATATCTGAATGTTCTCTATTCGTCGCCCTTGTTTTTGTTCATCATCATCTATAAACCCAATGACCTTGTAGTGTGAAAGTACATCTTTATCCAACGCTCTTTTAGTTAAAATCCCTGCTTCCCCTGCTCCATATATCAACACATACTTTTTATTCTTATATGGATTTTTATACTCAATGTATAATGTTTTGACAATAATACGAACAGATACCATTAGAAATATATACACCAAAAAATCAATAATAATCACAGAAGTGGGAAATACAAATTGACCATATAAATACAGCCATACAAAATTAATTCCTAACAACACCGTGCTTCCGGCTAATGTGCTGTAAAAAATTCGCAAGGCATCTCTGGAACTGCTATGCCTAAACATACCTTTATGGATATTAAATAATAACTCAAACAACAACCGAACAAGCACTACAAACAAAAAATTATACGGCAGATTTTTTCTGTCAACATCTGGAATATGTTCAAAATTAAACCGAAGCAATACAGATACAAGCAAGGAAAGAATAGCTAATGCAATATCCAGCAAAACAATAAATACACGGGGAATATTTTTTTTCCAGATAAAATCTAACAATTCTGGCTTATAGCTCTTCACAATTTTTTGTGCTCAAATTTCGCTAATTTATCCCAATCCACCTATTTATTTCTGAAACTTGCAAATACTTATTCTTTATCCTACATTCAGCACCCTTAATTTCTATACAACACTATGAGATTAACCGTCCTTTTAACTTTAACTTCTATTTATCTTATCCTCTTCTGTTCAGGATTTTCACAAAATAAATACGGCACTATCAAAGGAGTAATTTACATCCAATCCACCGGCGAGTCCGCCGCATTCTGCAATGTTTACATAAAAGGAACAACTATAGGAACAAGTACAGATTTCAATGGCTTCTTCACACTTTCAAAAGTTCCAATTGGCACCCAAACACTTGTCATTACTTCCTTAGATTTTGACACGATTCAAGACATCATTCAGGTTAAAGAAAATAGCATTATTAGCAAAAAATATTTTGGAGAACGAAAAAGTATACAACTACAAGAAATAGAAGTTTCAGCAGATAAAACCGACAAAACAGAAAAAGTCAATATCTCCGTAACTAAAATTGATCCCATTGTCATCAATAAATTACCAAGCATCGGCGAACCCGATATTGCACAATATCTGCAAGTACTTCCGGGCGTTGTCTCTACCGGCGATCAAGGCGGACAGATTTATATTCGGGGCGGACTACCGGTTCAAAACAAAATTTTATTAGATGGAATGACCATTTTTAATCCCTTCCATTCACTCGGGCTTTTTTCGGTTTTTGATAACGACCTCATCAAACAAGCCGATGTTTATTCTGCCGGATTTAATGTAGAATATGGCGGCAGAAATTCTGCTATTATGGATATTCGGACAAAAGACGGAAACAAAAAAAATATTACCGGTAAAATTCAGGCCTCTACCTTTTCTTCCAAACTCACGCTGGAAGGACCTATTATTAAACAAGACAGTAACAAAGCCGGTGCTTCTTATATTCTTTCAATAAAACACTCTTATCTGCCACAAACTTCTTCTAACTTATATAAATATGCCGCCGATTTCACCAACAACAAAACTAATGGTTTGCCTTACTATTTCACAGATATTTATGCCAAAACTTCTTTCAATACACAAAGCGGTTCAAAAATTAATTTTTTTGGCTTTAATTTCAGTGATAAAGCCGACTTTAAAAATGTAGCCACTTTTAATTGGAAAAATTTTGGTGGTGGCTCTAATTTCTACATCATCCCTCCTTCTTCTAATTTGATTATGGATGGCTTTGCAAATTTTTCAAACTACAAAATAAAATACGTCAACAATACCATAAACGGCGATACTAAAACAAGTACTGTTAATAATTTTGATGCGGGGTTTAACTTTGTACGATTTGTTGGCAGAAACGATATTCGTTTTGGTATTGATGCCAATGTGCTCAATACGGACTATCAAATACAAAACCCTAACTTCTCTCCGATTCAAGAACAACGTTCTACCGCCACATTAGGCGCTTACTTCAAATTCAGATGGATACTGTTAGACAAACATTTCGTAATAGAACCGGGCATTCGTACTCAATATTATGCTACCTTAAACATTTTTTCTCCCGAACCCAGAATAGGAATGAAGTACAACATTACAAATACACTGCGGATGAAAGCGGCTGCCGGCCTCTATTCTCAATCTCTTTTTAGTGCCAATTCTGACCGCGATGTTGTCAATCTGTTTTATGGCTATATCCATGGTCCCGACAGTGATAAATTTCCAAATGAATATTTAGACAAAAATGGACAAAAAAAGCAAACCAGTTCATCTGTACAAAAAGCGTGGCACGCTGTTGCCGGCCTGGAATACGACTTTTTGAAGTTTTTTGAAATCAACATAGAAGGATATTACAAATTTTTCAACACTATAATTAATGTCAATCGTGATAAACTCTATGATGATAATCAAATCAATCAAAACATTCCGGACATCTACAAAAAAGTATACATCATTGAACAAGGCGATGCAATGGGTGCTGATTTTACACTAAAATATGAAAATAAAAAATTATATGTATGGATTGTTTATTCCTATATGGTTACAAACAGATGGAATGGCAATCCCTCTACTGGCGAAGTTTTCAATTATCCTCCTGTTTTTGACAGAAGACATAATATTAATGCTGTTATTTCTTACAATTTTGGAAGAAAAAAACAATATGAAGTGAATGTAAGATGGAACTTTGGCTCACCCTACCCTTTTACGCCTACACAGGGCTTTTATCCTAACATTCAATTTAATAACAACATCAATTTTAATTATGTCAACGCGAATGCCAATTTGGGCTACATTCCCGGCACACTCAATTCTGCCCGACTCATTGATTATCATCGTTTAGATATTGGATTTCGGTATTTCTATCATTTTACGCCCACAATCAAATTAGAACTCAATGCCGGTGCTACCAATATCTACAACCGGAAAAATGTTTTCTATGTAGACCGATTTACTTATGATATTATTTATCAACTTCCCATTATGCCTTACCTCACAGCAGGCCTTGTATTCTAAAAATCTCTTTTATCAATCACCCCCATCTACCTATTTGTTCACCACTATATCAGGGAGTTAAGTTCTCAACTATTTACCCAATTTAAACGATCCGAACTTGAAAACTGCCACGGTGCTCCATTATTTTCAATATTAGACAACATCGCATTAAGAGAAGCCGGTGCTTTGCTTTGCTCAAGAATTAAATTATATCGTAACTCCATAATAATAGCTAATGGATTGATGTTCACCGGACATTCTTCAGCACAGGCATTGCAGGTATTACAAGCCCATATCTCTTCTTCACTGATATAAGAAAACAAGTTTTTCCCATCCTCTGTAAATTTTCCATTCGTATCTATATTTCTTCCCACTTCTTCTACTCTGTCTCTTACACTCATCATAATCTTTCGTGGGGATAACAATTTCCCTGTTGTATTTTGTGGACAAACTGAAGTACAACGACCGCACTCTGTACAGGTATAGGCCTCTAACAATTGTTTCCAGCTTAAATCAAACACATCTTTTGCCCCAAAAGTAACTTCTGTATTCGCATTGGTACGCACCACGTAGTTTGGGTCAAAATTAGGGATAACCACATCACTCACTTCTTCAATCCTTCTGAACTGACCAAGCGGTTTTTTCGGCTCATAGAAATACGTATTAGGAAAAGCCAGAATAATATGCAAATGTTTAGATACAGGTAAATAATTTAAAAATACCAAAATACCAATAATATGCAACCACCAAAAACCACGTTCTATTAAAATTAATTTTTCGGTAGATATGTTTTGCAAAAACGGAATGAATAAGGAAGACACCGGAAAACTTCCTGCTGACACATAATGTTCAATACTTCTTTCTTGAAGTATTTTATCCGATGCATTTGAAAGCATTAAAGCAGTCATTAAAATCATCTCCATAATTAAAATAAAATTAGCATCCTTAAATGGGAACCCTTTCAAGTCCCGATGTTGGAATCTGCTTAATTTCACCACATTTCTTCTCATCCAAAAAATGACTACACTGATAAAAACCAACAATGCCAGTATCTCAAAAAAAGCTATCAAAAAATTATAAAATCCTCCCATTGCAGAAAACAAACGGTGCGTACCTAAAATCCCATCCAAAATAATTTCCAACACTTCAATATTGATTAAAACAAAGCCCACATACACCAGAATATGTAAAATACCCGCCACAGGACGCGTTACCATCTTGCTTTGTCCTAATGCCACCCTACACATATTATTCCAACGCTCTTGAGAAGAAGAATTAAAAAACACTTCCTTGCCCAGCAAAACATTTCTTCGGATTTTACGAATATTGTACACAAAATAACCCGATGCCATCAACACTATTACTATAAAAACAATACTACTCATATCTTTTTATTTTTTTACTTTTTCTTTTTTACCAAAGAGAGAGAAATGTACATAGCGTTTGGGCTGTGCTTTCAAATCACCCAACAATTGTTCAAGATTGGCCAACGACTTATTCAAATTATTATAAACAGAATCATTTTTTGCCAGTTTTCCCAATGTCCCTTTGCCCTCGTTGATATTCGCCAACAATAATTTTGTTTCAGCCAGAGTTTTGTTTAAATCTTTTATGGTATTTTTTAACGGTGCATTCGCCAAACTATCCGATAGTTGATTTAAATTTTTTGTAATAGACGGTAAATTTTTATCCAATGTAGTAAGAATAGAGTTTAATTTAGAAATAATTTGAGAAATTTTTTCTGCATCCTGTTCAAACGTCTGCGCTGTATGTTCTAAACTCAAAATGGCTTTACGAGTACTTTCTAAAGAAGCAATAATATTTTGCCGGGATGTTTTATTCAATACATACGTAACAATAGTGGCCACACTATCAATTGAACCAATGAGATTTTCTATTTTAGCTTGCAAGGGGGCTATTCTTTTATCAACAGATTCTTTCAAACCCTGTTCTGTTTCTGATAAAAGCGTATCATTTTCAATCACCATTTCACTACTATTACCATAAGTAATTTCAATGGCTTTAGAACCCAATAAGTCCGTACTAATCACTTTTGCTATTGAATTTTTCGGTATCCTTACGCTTTCTGTTATCAGCATTTTTACCAATACTTCATAAGAATCTCCCCTTCTGATAAGAGAAATTTTATTCACTGTGCCAATTTTGTAACCCTTTACTAATACAGGATTGGCTTCTATTAAATTATCTAAACGCGGATACACCGCATAGAGAACTGTTTTTTTGGAAAACATTTCAACGCCTTTCAGGAATTTAATACCCCAATACAAACAGGCGATTGCAAAAATAACCACAAGGGCTATCAGATATTCTTTTCTGAAAAAAAACTTCATTGACATTATTTTAATAAGCAGGCAAAAGTAGTAAAAAAATAATTGAATAGTAAGGACTTAACTCAGATGCTTATCATAAAATAAGATATAGTTTCTCATAAACAAAAAATAATTTGACTATCTCCTTTCTATTGTAAAACAACAAGCATTAGAGAATAGATTTGTTTTTACCTTGTTTAATTTCTTCCACCACCGAAGGATCTAATAACGTAGTGGTATCTCCTAAATGATTAGTTTCTCCTTCGGCAATTTTTCTCAAAATCCGACGCATAATTTTTCCACTTCTTGTTTTAGGTAAGCCAGAAACCACTTGAATCACATCTGCTTTTGCTATCGGTCCAATAATTTTTGTAATAATCTCATTAATTTCTTTATGTAATTGTTTTATATCTTTAATTTCCTTATTGGGTATCACATACGCATAAATGCCCTGTCCTTTTATAGGATGCGGATAGCCCACCATAGCACTTTCTACAACATCCGGATGCTGGTTGATAGCATCTTCTACTTCTGCTGTCCCTATTCTATGCCCCGACACATTGATGACATCATCTACCCTACCCGTTATTCTATAAAATCCATCGACATCTCTTTTGCAACCATCCCCTGTAAAGTACAAATCCGGATATGTTGAAAAATACGTTTGACGACATCGTTCATGATTACCATACGTTGTTCGTATCATAGACGGCCATGGGAATTGAATGCACAAATTTCCTTCCACATTATTTCCTTTTATTTCATTGCCTTTTTCATCTACCAAAACAGGTTGAATGCCGGGTAATGGTAAAGTAGCAAAAGACGGTTTTAAGGGTGTAATATTAGCCAACGGCGAAATTAAAATACCGCCTGTTTCCGTTTGCCACCATGTATCTACAATCGGGCATTTGCCTTTGCCAATGTTTTTATGATACCACTCCCACGCTTCTTCGTTAATAGGTTCTCCTACGCTTCCCAATACTTTTAAACTGTTTAATTGATACTTTTTAATAATTTCTGTTCCAAAAGATTCTAATGAGCGAATCGCGGTAGGCGCCGTATAAAAATGTGTCACTTTATATTTGTCTACTATCTCCCAAAACCTACCAGCATCTGGATAGGTTGGTATGCCTTCAAAAATAACAGAAGTAGCGCCATTCAGCAACGGCCCATAAACGATGTAAGAATGTCCTGTAATCCAACCCACATCGGCTGTACACCAATAAATATCTTCTGGTTCATATTGAAATACATTTAAAAAAGAATACGCTACATAGACCATATAACCACCTGTTGTATGCACCACTCCCTTTGGCTTGCCAGTACTACCAGATGTGTATAAAATAAATAACATATCTTCACTGTCCATAATTTCTGGTTCACAAAATTTATCTTGTTTAGGAACAATATCCTGCCACCACACATCTCTCTTGGCATCAAAATTTATCGGTGCCTTCGTATGTTGCAATACCAGAACCTTTTGTATGGAAGATGTTTGAAGCAGGGCTTCATCGGCGGTTTGCTTTAAAGGTACCAGTTTATTTCCTCTTTTAGCGGCATCGGCTGTAATTAATAATTTACAAGACGCATCGTTTATTCTATCTGCCAGGGATTGGGCCGAAAAGCCACCAAAAACAACCGAATGAATAGCCCCTATTCGGGCACAAGCCAACATAGCTATAACGGCTTCAGGCACCATCGGCATATAAATGGCTACCCGATCGCCTTTTCGAACCCCTAAATCTTTTAAAGCATTGGCTAACTGACATACTTTCTCAAATAATTCCCGGTAAGTGATAGAATACCCTTTTTCATTGGGATCATTGGGCTCAAAATAAAACGCTATTTTATCCGGATGCTGTTGAGCAGGAATATCCAAACAATTCTCAGTAATGTTTAATTTTCCATTAATAAACCATTTCACATTCGGCTCTTTAAAGTTCCATTCTAAAACTTTATCCCATTTTTTTCGCCATTGAAAACTTTCTGCAACTTCTGCCCAAAATGCCTCCGGCTGTTTGACAGAATACTCATATATTTTCTTATATTCCTCCAAGGTTTTTATTCTAAAATTTTTAATGCTTTTCATACATAATAATTTGTGGCAAATTTAATTGAGAAAAATAAAATTGAAAAAAAATAAATTTGTTTAGTAAAAAAATTATTACCTTCGCCCCCAAAAATTCATTATGCCAAATTTGAAATCAGCTATTAAACGAACCAGACAAATAGAAAAAAGACGGTTGCATAACAAGTATTATGCTAAAACCACACGAACCTTTATCAAAAAATTAAAATCTGTAACATCAAAAGCAGAGGCCTCTCAACAATTGCCCTCTGTGATGGCTATGATTGATAAACTGGCTAAACGAAATATTATTCATAAAAATAAAGCCGCCAGATTAAAATCACAATTACAGATTTTTGTTAATTCATTAAACTAAAAAACACGTTTATGATAAAAAATAACATTTACAAGTTAGGATTTTTCCTTACGGGTTCTTCTCTTGTTTTATTGACGGCCTGCGATGGTTTAGGTAAAATGCTGAAAAAACAAAAAGAGATTGTATACAATGTATCGCCTAATCCTATTGAAATGCATGGGGATAGTATCCAGTTTTCAGCGACGGGTAAGTTTAACCCCAAATTATTTGCCAAAAAAGTAACCATGGTAGTTACGCCTACTATTAAGTATAACGGCGGTGAAAAAGAACTAAAACCCATTACATTAGTAGGCGATAAAGCCGTAGGCAGCGGACAAAAAATAAGTTATGACAAAGGCGGTTCATTCAGCTACACCTCTGAAAAAATTGCTTATGAACCAGGCATGAAATCTGCCAAAATTGTTCTGAAAGCAAAAGGTCAGGTTAAAAGTAAAACAAAAGATTTTAATCCTGTTGAAATCGCCGACGGAACGATTATTACCCCCTTACTGGTTCGCCACGATGAAAAGCCCCTCTTTGCCAAAGATAATTTTGTAAAGATCACACCAGCCAATCAATCTACACATATCTATTATGTCATCAATCGCTCTGAAGTACGACCTTCTGAACTGAAAAGCGAAGAAACGAATAATTTCAGAACCAACGTTGCTAATTATCTTGCAAGTCAGTGGTATGAAATCAAAGGATTGGAAGTATCTGCATTTGCCTCTCCCGATGGTGAAACCTCTAAAAACGAAAATCTTGCAAAAGACAGAGCCAATAGCGCTATCAAAGCGATGATAGAAGAATTCAAAAAAATCAACAAAGATAAAAATAACAAATTGGGAAAAGAAAAAGACCAGTATAAAATTGTAACAACTCGTGAGGACTGGGAAGGGTTTAAAGAAATGGTTCAACAATCCAATATCGCCGACAAAGACATTATTATTCGCGTGCTATCTATGTATCCGGATCCAGACCAAAGAAGAAAAGAAATTAAAAACCTTTCTAAAACCTACCTTGAATTAGCCGATAAAATTTTACCTAAATTAAGAAGAGCAGAAATTATTTTAATAGCCGATAAAAAATCCAGAACAGATGAACAAATAAAAGCGCTTTGCACTTCTGCACCCGATAGTTTATCTTTGGAAGAACTATTGTATGGTGCTAATTTATTTACAGACATTAATACTAAAATTGCCATTTATCAGGCAGCCGAAAAGAAATACGGAAGCGACTGGAGAACATCTAATAATCTTGGTGCCGCACTAATTATGGTAAATAAAATCAATGAAGCAGAACAGGCCTTAAAAAGAGCATTACAATCTTCTAATGGAAATCCAATAGTCCACAATAACCTTGGTATTATTGAAGCGAAGAAAAATAACCGCAAAGCCGCTATGGAGTATTACAATAAAGCCAGTGGCGCCGGTAAAGAAGTTAGTTACAACAAAGGCATTATTTACATTGCAGATGGTAAATATTCAGATGCCGTAAGTTCTTTTGGAGATTTCAACGGCTTTAATAAAGCATTGGCTCAACTATTAAGTGGTTCGGCCGATGCAGTTAATTCTACCATTGATAACAGCAATGACAAAGAGTTAGCCGTTTCGTACTATTTGAAAGCCATCGCTGCTGCCAGAAAAGGAAATACTGCAGATGTAACTAAAAATTTAAAAACATCCTTTGAAAAAGACGCTTCTCTAAAACAGTACGCAAAAGATGATGCTGAATTTTTGAAAATGAAAGGTAATTCTGATTTTGAAAATCTTATGAAATAAAGTGTTTTTATTTATTGCATTAAACAATCATTTTTTCAAAGCCCGACTTTTGTCGGGCTTTGTTTTTTATGGGTTTTATCTTGTTAAAGAAGATATTTTTAGTTGGAG
>CAZNVL010000039.1:0-19493 GCA_964576565.1 uncultured Flavobacteriaceae bacterium
AATGTTTTCCAAAAGTAGGACAATCACATCCTTTTGTTTTATGATATTTTTTCTTGGTAGAACAACTGATTAGACAAGAAGAAAATAAAATCAGAAGAATAGAAACAACATAACGAATGTTCATAGAAAAATGTATTTTTGCTGCAAAATTAACGATAATTACAAAGAATGAATTTATTGTTTCAATTAGGTGAGTATGTTTTGTTGATGGGCAAGGTATTTCGGAAGCCCGAAAACTGGAAGGTTTACAGAAAACAAATTATTAAAGAAATTCACCAGATTGGCATTACTTCACTTCCCATTGTGGCCATTATTTCAGTGTTTATGGGAGGAGTAATTACCATCCAAGCTGCATTTGGGTTTACAAGTCCGTGGGTGCCATTGTATGCCGTTGGGTTCACAACAAGAGAATCTATTTTGTTAGAATTTAGTCCAACGATTGTCAGTTTAATTTTAGCGGGAAAAGTAGGTTCTAATATCGCATCAGAAATTGGGGCTATGCGCATTACGGAGCAAATAGACGCATTAGAAATTATGGGCGTCAATTCGGCTTGTTATCTGATACTTCCTAAAATTTTAGCCGCCATTTTCATCAATCCATTTTTAATTGCTATTAGTATGTTTTTAGGTTTAATGGGTGGGTATGTAATGGGCATTGCATCGGGCGCTGTAACACCTTATGAATATATATTTGGAATACAATTTATGTTTGAAACATGGAAAATCTGGTATGCTTTTACAAAAGTGATTGTGTTTGCATTTATCATCACCTCTGTACCTGCTTATTATGGATATTACACGCGTGGAGGAGCATTAGAAGTTGGTAAATCCAGTACAAGAGCAGTAGTTATTTCAAGTATATTGATTTTAATTTTTAATCTTATTATTACACAAATCTTTTTCACTTGATAGAAGTAAAGAACATAACCAAAAGTTTTGATGGGCGTGTCATCATTGAGGACATTAGTTTTTCATTTGAAAAAGGTAAAACAAATTTAATCATTGGAGAAAGTGGATGTGGCAAGACAACCTTATTAAAAGTCATGGTCGGGCTTCATCCGCCCGACTCCGGTCAAGTTTTATTTGAAGGAAAGGATTTTATTCAAATGACACCTCAGGAAAAACAAGTTATTCGTAAAGAATTGGGCATGTTGTTTCAGGCGGGAGCGTTATTTGATTCGTTGACCTTAGAAGAAAATGTGCAATTTCCATTGGATATGTTCACCACTATGAGTGAAGAAGAAAAAAAAGAACGGGTTGAATTTGTCTTAAAACGGGTAAAATTGGATGGAAAAAATAAATTGTACCCAGCAGAATTGAGTGGTGGTATGAAAAAGAGAGCTGGCTTAGCACGAGCCATTGCGGCTTTTCCGAAATATCTGTTTTGTGATGAGCCCAATTCTGGATTGGATCCTAAAACAGCCATTGTTATTGATGAGTTAATTTACGAGTTGACCAAAGAGTTTAATATGACCACGATTGTAATTACACACGATATGAATTCGGTTATAGAAATTGGAGAAAATATCTTATTCATTCACAAAGGAAGAGCCGAATGGAAAGGCACGAAAGAAAGTGTCTTACACAGCGGCAACGAGGCCTTAGAAAATTTTGTATTCTCTTCAGAATTTATGCGGACGGTGTATAAAAAGTGATGATTCCAAAAACAAAGATTTTATTTTTCTTTTAAGTTTTCCCAATAAATTTGTTTTATTCTGCTTAATAAGAGGGGCATGCCAGTCCAAACCTGAAAAATTTTTCCATGCTGTTTGTATATCCACTAAATATTTATCAAAATCTCTGACATTAGATTTTTTCCATTCTCCAAACGAGGATAAATAATGATAATATTTTTCTTTCACCTCTTCAAAATTAAACTTATCTTTTTGAATAAGTTGTCCGGCTGTTATTGAAGTAGGTGATAAAATGCGAAGATACACTGGATGATCAGGAGGTGCAGAAAAGATATTTTTATTTTTGTAATAAAGATGCCAAGTTTTACTATGATCAGAATACAATAAATTAATAGCATTGGTATTTAATGATTGTGGCAATGTTGACCATGCGTGTTGTTTTTTGTGTACGCAAGTACTGGCCATCCATGGTCTTTTTTGTTGAGTAATAATACCACTTGTAATATCTATAAAAGTGTGATAAGTATCGTAATAAAGATCACCATTAAAATCCTTCAATTGTTCCAGAATATGGGGTGAAATAATATCATCATCATCTAATTTAATTATGTACTGGCTTTTATTTAATAACGCATTAAATTCTTGAGATTCCAATATCTTCAATAAATTCGCATGTATTGTTGTTTTATCATCCGGTAAATCAAAAAAATGAAATCTTTTATCTTCTACATCAATAGAATCTCCTAATATCACAACATCCCAGTGAGGATAAGTTTGCGAGAGCAAAGCATTAGAATAAATTTTCATCAATGCATTTCTCAACAATGTTCTTTTTTTAATCGGTGTACTGTGAGTTATGAATAAAAAATGATTCATTTCAATTAAATTAATTTTCAAACATATTCCATTTTAAAATATCATCTTCTTTAATATCCACCAATGTTTTTTTACCAATTATTTGATTATAAAACTTTGCACTAATTCCGTGTGCAGGTCGTTTCCATGTTAAATCCGATGATTCAATAATTTTTCCTTTTGGAATATCTCTGGCTGCTACTAAGCTTCTTCTGGCATTTAATCTTGCTGGCTCTTCATCCGCTAAGGCCGTCACTTTGAAAGAACCTAACAACTCTTCGGTAAATTTCCATTTCTTCCAAAACAATTTTAAATCTTCTTTATCCATAGCATGATAATGATCATTACCCGGCAAGCTTTTATCATGCGTAAAATGTTTTTCAATAACAGCAGCGCCTAATAATATCGCAGTATGTATTACTTCCATGTTTTGTGGCAGAGTGTGATCGCTATATCCAATAATGTGTTGCGGAAAATGTTTTTTAAGCCCCTGAATCATACCTAAATTGGCATTCTTGTTTGGCGTAGGATAATTTAATACACAGTGCATTAAAATTAATGGATTACCCTGTCTTTCAATAATATCAACAGCTTCCTGAATTTCCCATAAATATGAGGCGCCGGTGGAAAGTATAATGGGTTTTCCAAACGAACATTGGTATTCTATAAAATTGAAATTGGTAATATCCGAAGAAGAAATTTTGAACACCGGCATTAAGTCATTCAAAAAAGTAGCGGACTCTATATCAAACGGAGTGCTCATAAATTCAATACCTACTCTATCGCAATATATTTTTAATTCTTCATACTCCTTCTTCCAGAACTTATCGTATTTCTTGAATAATTCATATTGTGATCGTGTAGGTTCTTTTGAAATATCCCAGTAATAAGGACTGTTTTTGGATGCTAATGTTTCAGCTTTGTACGATTGAAATTTAATGGCGTGTGCGCCGCCTTCTGCGGCTTCATCAATCAAGCGCTTTGCCAATTCCATAGATCCTTCATGATTCACTCCCGCTTCGGCAATAATATAGGGAGTAGAAATAATATCTTTGTTGTAGTTTTTAATGAAGTCAAGTATTTTCATAACATAACGATTTAATTACCACACGGTCCATCCGCCATCTACTTTTAAATTCAGCCCTGTTACATAAGAGGAGGCATCGCTCAATAAATAAATTAACGCCGGGGCTACCTCGTGGTTATAACTCATTCTTTTCATCGGGCTGAAGTTAGCAAAATTTTCTTCAAATGTTTTTTCATGATGATTCCAGACACCATGCGGAGTAATCATATTGACACGAACGCCTTTATCAGCCCAATAAGAGGCCAGATAACGCGACAAGGCATCAATTCCTCCTTTGCTCGCTGAATAAGCGGCAGGACATCCTAAGGAAGTGCCTTTATACAGATTTTGATTGGGAGCAACATTGCTGTAAGTAGAGGGCATGGTCACAATGCTTCCACTGCCTTGCTGTGCCATATAACTGCCAATAATCTGACACAATAAAAAAGTGCCTTTCAGATTTACTTCAATTACTTTATCCCAGTTGTCTTCACAAACATTTTCAAAGGGTTCAAATTTTAAATGGGATTTGTTTTGATGAGCACAGACCAAACCATCTATTTTTCCAAATTCTTTTAAGGCAATTTCTTTGAGTTGTTGCACAGAATTTTTCTTTTCAACTTCAGTAACGACGCCAATGCATTTAATAGAATGTCTATTTTGTAATTCTGCTGCAAATTCTGCTGGTTGGGCTACTTCAATGTCTGCTACTACCACATTTCCCCCAAACTGCACCACCGCTTCGCAAAACGCTCTTCCAATAAGCCCGCACCCGCCACTAATAATAACCACTTTGCCACCTAGATTAAATTTTTCTTTGAAGTTTGTTTTAAACTCTAATTTATCAGAAAATTCCATAAACCCACTTAATTTTTAATAAGATTTATCATTCCAAAAGTTATTGGTAAAAAAGTTATTCGTAAACTTGTAAGAAAAAAATGTAAATGTAATAATTAATAGATAATAATGCGACTGAAAGTAATGTAAATAGGCTGCATTAATAAAAAACATAAAAAGCAATATATTTGATAAAATCAGACACAAAAGAAGAGCAATAAAGCTTTTCATTTTAATTTTTTTTAATGAATAAAAAAGAATTTGAAAAGGAATTGAAAGAATTAATATAAAATATTCCAGTATAGAAATTAATTTTATAACATATTCTAATAAACTACTCTCTTTGAAGGGCTTTGTAATTATATCTTGGACAGGATTTCTTAGTAAATAATTTTTTATTCTTTTAAAGGGTGCAACAAATAGATAGTAAGCAGTTTTTTCTTTCATGAACATTTTTTTAAATCTTTCACATCTTTCAATTATTCGTTGTTCCAAGATTTCTGATTCTTCAACTGTGAGTTTATTATCAAAAGAATTTAGTATATCATTTTTAAGCACTAGAAATGAATCTATGGTAAATCCATCAAAGAAAATGTAATTTGAAAAAATAGTAGCATTATTATGTTCACCTAAAAACCACCCCATATCTGAATTGGGATAATACCAAAAATTATCACCACCCCAACAATGAATTAACTCTCTTAATTTAATCATTGAATATTTAGTTTTACTAAATCTTCCATATTCAGAGTTTTTTGAATACGAAAAAGGAACGAATGATGTTTGAAGAGGAATAAATTGATGAAAGGCATAATAATTCCTAATTATCCAAATTGTTTCTCCAATTAAAAATGGAATTACGTAAAATAAACTTGATAGAAATATCCTTTTAATTTCCATTTTATTTTTTAACATTTCATAAACCATGTAACCACAAAAAATTAGTAGAAAAGGAAAATTGTAAGGTCGCAAGAAAAAACACCAGGTAACTCCAAAGCCAACAACAGAAAATAAAAAATACTTAACTTTGAAATCATACATCTTCATATTTAATAAAACATAACTACTTATTATTAAAATAGAACTACATAAAGAATATGGATTATTTAACCAATCAGCTTGAAAAGTAAAAGGAAAAACTTCTGCTAAAAAAAATGATATTAAAAAAGCAAATTTTGATTTATCACATAAAATATAGGCAATTTTTGCAAGTAAATAACTTCTAATTAGACCAAGAGCAACAAGTATAATACCTAAAATCAAATTGCTTATTTTTGAATTAAACAAAAATCTAATTGGAGCGTACAATATAAAGAAACCAGGCAATCTTCCTGCATAAGGATTTATACCATCAATGGAGTAAACGCCTTTATCAATCAGGTTATCTATTGGTAAAATATGTTCATTCCAATCATATATTAACAAAAAAGGCCCCACATGAGGATATTTATCAATGTTGGGAAAAATGAAAATATAATACAAGACAACTTTTATGAGTAAAGAAATAAAAAGCCAAAAATATTTGCTTTCAAAATTATCATTAAAATATCTATTGATGAGCATCTCTGAAAAATATTAATTTTTTTTCTTAAATTTTTTATATGTTCGTAAATTCTGAATTAAAAACAAAATATATTCGAATATAGTTTTTAGCTTTTTCATCTTAGATTTTCCTTTTCTTCTTTCAGAATATAAAACCATAGGTACTTCAATAATTTGAGCATTCAATGATATTGCTTTTAATAAAATTTCTATCATACATATAAATCCTTTTTCTTTTATAATATCATTATACCTTTTTTTGATGTTTTTAATTAGTTCAACTTTATAACATCTGTAGAATGAACTTAGTGTTAATACCTTAATATCAAAAACGAATCTTAACATAAAATTTGCAGTAAACGATAAGATCTTTCTTAAAAAGGTAGTTTTATCAAATCCGCCACCTTGTGCATATACCGATGCTAATACCATATCATAATTCAACTGACATATTTTTATCATTTTGGGAGCTAAAGTAACATCACTAGTGCAATCTGCTTCCATTGTTAAAATAATATCCTGTGTATTTTTTGAATGATTAATTATCCACTCAAATCCTCTGTTAAATGCTCTTCCAGGGCCATAATTTCTTTCATTCGATAATACAATATAATTTTTGTTTTGAAAATATTTTTCAATCAAACTAATTGTTTTATCAGTTGATCCATCATCAGAAAAAACAAAAAAAACAACATCCTCTAAATCTAATTTTTTTAGATGTTCATATAAAAAAGGTATATTATTTTCTTCATTGTAGGTAGGTATTAAAATATAAATCATAGAATAATTAATTTATTTTTTTTCTGACTTCTTCTATTGTAATCCTTATTGCATCCCTGATCTTATACTTAGGTTGATAGTTTAATAACATTTTTGCTTTTGATAAATCGGGGACTCGCCTCATTATATCTTTATACTGACCAAAAACTTCTTCCATTGGAACAAATTTGATTTTCAGTTTTTTACCTGTGTTTGCAATCTCATGAATAAGTTTAGCTGAATCTAAAACACTCATTTCTTCATCGTTTCCTAGGTTAATTATTTCTCCTATTGCTTTCTCACTATTCATTGCCAATATTGTACCTTCTACTAAATCATAAACAAATCCCATACTTCTAGTTTGAGAACCGTCTCCGTGAATAATTACCTCCTGATCTCTTAAAATTGCATTTATAAAAATTGGAATATGTCCACCACTCCATTCAAAACTACTTCTTGGACTAAATGCTCCAAAATACCTTAAAATGACGATAGGAACCCCATACTCCCTATAATATGCATATGCCATTTGTTCAGCATATAATTTGGTAACAGCATAACTCCATCGTTTTATCATGCTAGGGCCTAATAATAAATCACCATCTTCTCTTAAAGGCAATTCATTTGACATACCATACACGTCTGAGGTAGAAGCAAATACCACTTTACTTCCCCACATTTTTGCTAATTCTAAAACATTTTTTGTCCCATCACCATTAACTTGAAAAGATGGCATTGAAGATTCATTTTCGCTAATTTTTTTGTAAGCTGCTAAGTGGACAATGATATCAATATCTTTTCCAATAATTTTTAATGTTTCAAAATCTCTAATGTCTATCTTGTAAAATTTAAATTTTTCATTATCTAAATTGTGTTCAATATTTTCTATTTTCCCAAAACTTAAATTATCAATACCAACAACATAATACTCATCTCTTTTCAAAAGTTCATCCAATAAATGTGAACCAATCATTCCACTAACCCCCGTTATTAATATTTTTTTCTTTTTTTTCATATAAGAAATTTTAGATTGTTCAATAATTAAATGTCTAAAATTTAGCAGTAAGTTCCCAACAAAATCTACCATCTTTAAAGTAGTAACGATGATTATTTACTAAACCTCTAAGAAACTGCACCACGGCTTCGCAAAACGCTCTTCCAATAAGCCCGCACCCGCCACTAATAATAACCACTTTGCCACCTAGATTAAATTTTTCTTTGAAATTAATCTCACTTACGTCTGATATATAAGTCATAAAATTATTTTTTCTTTTATGAAAGTTCTTAGTTTTTGATAATGAAATTCTGTAAAATAAGCAAAAATATAAGCTATTAAATTAACAAATACAAATACGACAAATATTCTATTAAAAAGAGATAAAGAATGTAATTTTGGTACAATAGAAAATAAAAATTCTATAAATGAATAATGTATGAGATACAAAGAAAAAGAAAATTTAGCCAATGTTTTTACAATTTCTTTATACCCTTTACCCAATTTCATTTCATGTTGTTCATAATACTTTAATAATAGAAAAAAACCAAACATAAAAATAAACGCTCCAACAAAAAAACTATACATAAATCCAAATAAACCCACTATTAATGTAATTTTTGCAAATACTTGATTGTCAATCTGCACATGCTCATAAGTAGATAATAAAATTGGTAATAAACAACCCAAAAACCAATATATTGTAATTCCTGCTTCCATGTGAGATCCAATAAAAAGTTGATATAATGGAACAATTGAGAAAAATACAACTACCATCCACCATAAAATAACATTATGTTTCTTTTGTAAAATTATCCACCCAAATAACATATATAACCACCATTCTACTGAAAGTGTCCATAAGGGCAACGCCGTTCCAAAATAAGGTGAATAGAATAAATTATTATTCGTTAATTTATGTAATAACATTAATACTGGAAATTCCTGCATCATAAAAAGATTGCCTATAAATTCTTGAATATACAATTTAATTAAAAAGGGTTTATTGACTATTTTTGACGATATAAAATCCAGAAAAAAAATAAATATTAACGATGGTAAGTATGCTGTATAAATACGAGTAAATCTATCAATAAAAAAAAGTTTAAATGTATAATTTTGTTTATTAATAATAGATAAACAAATTAAAAAACCTGATAAAATAAAAAAAATCAACACACAGTATGAAGCAAGACCAAATAAAAAATGGTATTTTTCTTTACTTAAAAAATTTGTCCCAAACAATAAATGTCCAATAAGCACTCCTTGAGCACTAGCCGCTCTGATTAAATCAATCCATATGGACTGTGATGGAGTTAACGAGTAACTAAATTTTTTTATACGCATATTTTTTAAATCCACTTCCTAAACACCGGTTTTATAGGTTCTCCAATCAGATATTTTTCCCAGCCCTCTTCCAATGCTTTTCTGAAAATGTTTGCCGATTCATCCAATGCCTCCAATATTCTTTCAACGTCTTCTTCCGTATGAGAAAAATGCGGACAAAATATCCCTTGAAACAATATACCCCGTTTTATCATCTCCTGATGAAACAACGTTCTTAATTCCCACGAATTATTGCCATTCTCATCAAAATATCCTAATGACACATGCCATGGGAATTGCAGTACTTTAATATGCTTTTGCAATTGATAACTCTCAATGATTTTCTTGGCACCATCCATGTATTTTTTTCCTAATGCATGATTGTGTCCAATCACATCGTGCTTCTGAAATTCTTCCATCGTTGCTAAGGCAGCTGCAATGCTGCACGTTTCTCCTCCATGTGTAGTACTAATCAAAAACAGTTTCTCTCTCCCTTTCTGCCGAATACCGCCCAACTCCATGATTTCTTTCTTCCCGGTCAAACAACAAAACGAAAAACCATTCGCAATACCTTTTCCCCAGGTGGCTAAATCCGGCACTACTCCAAACTTTACCATTGAGCCCGGAAAGTGCGAACGATAGCCCGTAATCATCTCATCCATAATCCACAGCGCTCCCTGTGAATGCACAAAATCAATGGCTTGCTGAAGATACTCTCTTGTTACCGGATTAAACTTTTCCGGCTCGCTAATCACACAGGCAATCTGATTGGGATATTGGGCAAAAACCTCTTTCAGAGATTGTAAATCATCGGCTTTAAAGGTAACCGTAAGTGATTGTATTTCTTCCGGTATTCCACTTTTTACATCTGTACTTCCAATAAACCAATCGTCGTAAGAAAAAAACGGATGTTCTGCGGCTCTCACCACCAACTTTCTGCCGGTATACGCTCGTGCTAATTTAACCGCTGCGGTTGTAACAGTAGAGCCGTTTTTGGCAAACTTAATCATATCGTGTCCGGGCAGATTGGCCAGAAATTTTTCAGCCATTTCCATTTCAATGACAGAAGGACGAGAAAAATTATTTCCTTTCCATAATTCCTGAATTACCCGTTGAATAACCGGTTCGTATGCATGTCCTAAACTAATGGATGCTAATCCGCCCAAACATTCAATATACTCGTTGCCATCTACATCCCATACGTGAGAGCCCTTTCCATACGCAATAGCCGCAGGAGAAAGTAAGGGAAATTGATCATCTCCTTTGGAATAAGTGTGTGCTCCACCGGGAATTAAGTCGTGAATTTTTTTTCTATATTGATCAGATTTTTGAAAATTGGTAATGTACAAATTAGACATATTTAGTATAAGATAAAATCATTTGCACAAGTATAATGAAAATATCACATAAATTATACCTTGATTCCAATAATACAAATATCATCTGTTTGCACATTATCTCCCTTCCATCTATTATGTTCTTGTAGTAATCTTTGTTTTTGCTCCTCCACATTAAGTTCAGCAATTTCTTTTAATAGCTCTTTGAATCTTTTTTTGGTGAACTTTTTATCTTTTTTATCATTATTAAAATTTCCTCCAAATTGATCAGCATAACCATCTGTAAACAAGTATATCATATCCTCTTTCTGTAATTGAAACATCTGGTTTTGAAATGGCTCATTTTGATAACAATATCCTACTGTTCTTTTTTGTGCTGGCATTTCAATGAGTTCTTTGTTTCTTACAATATAAACAGGATTGTTAGCACAAGCACCCCACAAAGTATTTGTCGTTTCATCAATCACTGCAAAGACCATATCTGCGCTGTCTTTTACTTCTGTTTCTTCACTTTTATACTCCAACACTTTTTGAATTTTATTAGAAACAAATTCCAGTGCTTCGGCAGGTGAATTGACATCTCGTTCAACAAGCGATTGTTTTATGTAAGCCAACATCAAAACGCTCATAAATGCTCCCGGCACACCATGCCCTGTACAATCCCCCACAGCAATACCTTTAAAATTCCTGCCATCGTTAGTTTTTATTAAACCTGTAAAATAAAAATCTCCTGCAATAATATCTTTTGGTTGATAAATGACAAAACTATTCTGAAAAATTTTTCTCACTTCATTTTCAGATGGCAAAGACGATTGTTGCAATCTTTTTGTATAATTAATACTGTCTAATATATCCCGATTTTTTTGTTCAATCAAAACATTTTTTTCTTCTAATTCTTTCGTACGTTCATTGACCAGTTTTTCTAACTCCTCTTGTTTTTTTCTTAAATCGTATTCTCTTTTTTTGATAAAAAGAAACAAAGCAAAAATAAAAACAATCAGTATTGTTATTCTAAACCACCATTGTTCCCAAAAGGGTGGTAATATGTTGATGTAAAATTTTAAAGGTTTATTTGTCCACACATTAAAATTATTGCTGGCATATACTTCAATAGTGTGCAGGCCTGTTTTTAAATCGGATAAAATAAACTGTCCTTCATTTTGATAGTACACCATATTATCTACCACAAATTTGTACTTCACCTTTGAACCATCACTTAAGCAAACTGCATTGGCTTCTATATTAAAGTCATAAGCATTATGAGGCAATGCATAAACCGAGTCCTGTTTGAAAATCAAGTTTACAATTTTATTATTTTTACGATAACTTACGTTCTCTACAAGGATAGTAGGCGGCTTTTTATTAAAAAGCACTTTATTAGTCGGAATTTTATATAGCATCAGACCATTGGCAAAAAAAATCTCATCGTTTACTTTAAATGGAATCATATCTAACTTTAAACTCTCCGTATACTTTTTTGCCTGTTCATAATTCTCATTGAGCAAGTTATCGTAGTTTATTACTTGTATTCCATCCCAGGTAATAATCCAGATATTATCACTTTTATCTGCAAACACATTTTCAACATAATTAGATAACAAACCTTTAGAATAATTAAACAATTGATAGTATGCAGTGTCCAAAGTTTCATTTAAACGAAACAAGACCAAACCCCTTGTATATTCCTGACAAACAATCAATTTTTTATAAGCCATTATAGGATATAAACGCTCCCGTAAAGCAGTTGATTGCAAACCCGCTATGTATATTGGTGAAACTTTCCCATCTCCAATCCCATACTTGTAAAACTTACTTTTAATTTTTGGAATGAGAATTTGTACATTCTCAGAATCATTGGTTAAGCAATAGTCAATGCCTTCCACACTTTTTAGACATTTAAAACGGGTAACTTCCAATGAATCATTAATTGCAGCAATCCTTTCTTCTGAAATTTCATATAATTGTTGATACGGTAATTGATACGTTTGTAATAAACCATCCAATGTCGCATACCATATATTTCCTTCTTCATCAGGTAATGCTTCAACAATATAATTTGACTTTAAAATTTCTTTTTCTATAATGTCAGGAATATCAATAGACAAAGTACTTAAATCAATCAATCTATAACCATTCACCAAATAATTCCGATATTTATTCAATGGAAGATACAAAGAATGATAAAACTTTTCTTCATCATAAATTTTTACTTTTTGAACGAACTTATCTGCTATAAAAATTTGTTCATTTTTAGCCGTAATTATTAAAACACCATCCAATGCAGGTAATATCAATTGATTGTTTTCAAAATACCCATTTCCCAACAAAACTAAATCCGGAATAGATTTCTTTTTTCGTACAAACGTTTTAGTATTGTTTTGTTTATTAATAATTACAATTGGATGAGTAGCATTGAATTCTTCAGGTAGGATAAAATACTGATGAGCCGTTTCATAAATTCCTGCCATGATAAATGGGACAGAATCCCAGATTTCTTTGAACGCATTATGTTCAAACAAAAATATATTTCTAACATCTTTTTCAGATCTATAAAACGAATAAATAACATGCCCCCAATTAGTAGCTAATAAATTAGATGGATACTGGTAATTTTTCGGATATTTTTGAATAACGTAATTTTTAATTGAATACGCTTTAAAGTCAAAATCAATATATCCTTCTTTAAAGTAACGAATACCATTACTTGAATTGACACCTCTTTCATCTGAAATAGTATCTGCTAAAAACACATCTAAATATCCTTTTCGTTGATGAGAAGTTTTTACATACCCATATTTCATAGAATAAAAAATACTCCCATCCGATAACTCTTTGATTGAAAATTGATTCACCTTATTTATTGGCGTCAATAACGAATCATTTACATAATTCAAAAACGTTTTACCATCATACCTTGACAACCCATTTCCATTCGCAATCCACAACAAACCTTTACTGTCTATAAACAAAGCATCCAATTGATTACTCATCAATCCATCTGATACTGTAAATTTCTTATACGTCCAATTTTGCGCAAAAGAAAAACCTAACAAGCAGATGCTCACTAAAATATATTTTAATATGCTTCTCATTCGCCTACTTTCGTTTTGCTTTCGCACAATTTTACAAAAAAATAATTAGTTTCATTGTTATATTGTAAATTTGCACATCCTTTTATTGCTTATGGAAGAAAGATATATTCACATAAAAAACGCACACACGCATAACCTGAAAGGCATTGACGTAAGCATCCCGCATCATAAATTAGTCGTTATCACTGGCGTTTCCGGTTCCGGAAAAACATCACTTGCCTACGACACACTCTACGCCGAAGGTCACAGACGCTATATTGAAAGCTTATCCTCTTACGCCCGGCAATTTGTAGAACGATTGCCCAAACCACCAGTAGATTATATTAAAGGACTCTCTCCCTGCATAGCATTAGAACAAAAAACTTCCTCCAACAATCCACGTAGTACAGTCGGCACGGCTACTGAAATTTATGATTATTTGCGAGTATTGTTTGCCCGATTAGGCGTGATAGTACATCCTGTCACCGGAAAAGAAATCAAACGACATTATCCGGAAGATGTTCTGAACTTTATACGCACGCTCACTTATTCAAAATATGTCTTCATTGCTACTGCTATTCCTATTTCCTCACATCTGAAAAAAGATTTAGAAACACTTTCTCAATCGGGCTTTTCCCGTATTTTAATAAATTATCAGCTCGTAAAAATTGCAGATGCCATAACCACTTTACCTAAAAAAATTGAACACTGTTTTTTAATTATTGACCGCTATACACCTTCATCAGATATAGACGAAGATACCCAATCACGGCTGATAGATAGTATTGAAACCGCCTACCATCAAGGCAATGGTACCTGTTACATCATCAGCCAAATAAACGACGAATGGGATTTCCACCAATTCAGTAATGTTTTAGAAGCCGATGGTATTACATTTGAAGAACCTACTCCTCAACTTTTTGCTTTCAACAATCCTTACGGAATATGCCCCACCTGCAAAGGAACAGGACGAGTATTTGACTTTGACCCAGATAAAGTATTTAGCAATAAAACTACCCCCCTGCTTTCTGCATTAAAAATACCCTATAGTTTAATGAATAATATTAAAGCATTAAAACAACAGTTCCCCCATATAATATCTAAACCCTATCAGGAATTATCACAAAAAGAATTTGAAACAATATGGTATGGCGATTCATCCACGCCTGGAATTTATTATCTCCTGAAAAACTATGAAGCAATATATTCTCACTATTCTTATGATAATGAATTATCTCTTTCCTACTTAAAATCTCAAAAATTATGTAATGCCTGTTTCGGTTCTCGGCTTAGAAAAGAAGCACTCTACATAAAAGTATTGAACAAAACCATCGCCGATTTTGTAGAAATGCCTATAGACGAACTTCTGAATTTCTTTCAATCCGAAGTTACTCAAAAAATTCCTCATAAAGAAGCCGTCCAAAAACTTTTGGAAGAAATTATACATCGTCTGGAATTTTTATGCGATGTGGGCCTACCTTATCTGACACTCAACAGAGAAATGCGCAGCTTAAGCGGCGGAGAAACTCAAAGAGTGTACTTAACCACTGCATTAGGCAGCAGTTTAGTGGGCAGTATATATATTTTAGATGAACCAACGACCGGCTTACATCCAAGAGATACAGCACGACTGATAAGTGCCCTAAAAAAATTAAGAGACGAAGGAAATACAGTCGTATTGGTAGAACATGATGAAGATGTGATGAAAAATGCCGATTGGATAATCGACCTGGGCCCCAAAGCAGGGAACGATGGTGGAAACATTGTTTTTCAAGGCACCATTCAAGAAATGGAAAAAGCAAGCCATTCTTTGACTGCAGATTATCTGTTCAAAAGAAAAGCGGTCAACCTTTCTTCCTTTTCACGCCAGCATTTTGAATTTATTCATCTTTCTAATGCCTGTTCCAATAACTTAAAAAACATATCCATTCAATTTCCTTTTAATGCCATTACCTGTATAACAGGCGTTTCCGGATCAGGGAAATCTACACTGGTAGAAGAAGAACTCATACCAGAAATTGAACAAATTATCATTCATAACAAAAATTCATCAAAAGTTTCAGGTGCTATTCACAAAATAAAACACCTTCATTACATCAGCCAAAATTCTGTCAGCACCTCTACACGAAGCAATTGCGCCACTTATACAAAAGTTTATGACGATATTCGTTTATTATTTTCAAAATATTCCAAACTACAGGGCTTTTATTTTGATCCTTCTTATTTTTCTTTTAACACATACGGAGGCAGATGCGAAAAATGCGAAGGCGAAGGGATTATCCGAATACCCATGCAATTTATGGCCGACCTTGAAATGGTTTGTGATGAATGCCACGGACAACGATTCAAAGACGAAGTTTTGCAAGTCAAATATGCCGGCCACTCCATTAGCGATGTACTTAATCTCACAATAGATCAGGCGTATGAACTTTTTCAAAAAGAAAAAATTTTCCCGGATATAGAAGCTAAAATACTCAAAACTCTTGAAATCCTTCGGTCAGTAGGATTAGCTTATATACCAATGGGACAAAGCACTTCAAAGATGAGCGGCGGTGAATTACAACGATTAAAAATTGCTACATTTTTACAAGACATAAAAGCTGCCCCTTCCCTTTTCATTTTAGACGAACCCTCCACCGGACTGCATTTCTATGACATTGACATCTTAATGAAAGCACTGAATTTACTGATAACGCGCGGTCATACTATTATTATTATTGAACACCAACTTGATATTATTAAAAATGCGGATTGGATTATAGACCTTGGCCCAGAAGGCGGAAAAAACGGCGGCTATGTTCTTTATCAAGGACCGATAGATAATTTTCTGAACGTGAACAGCCACACAGCCAATTTCTTGAATAAAAAAATTTTAGTAAAAAGTTAAAATGTGTTAATTTTTTAATTATATATCTTCAAAAAGAATTTTAGTGGGTATATTTTGCCAAAAATTTTATGGCGGCGAAAAAGAATAAACTGTCCCCACCTGCGAAAAAAAATGCAAAGAAAAAGACCCCAAAAACCTCATTGAAAAAAAGTAAAACAAAGCCCTCTAAACCATCTAAAAACATTAAGAAGAAACCGACACAAAAACGCTCTGTCCAAAAAACAAAATCCACCAATAAAAAACAGACCTCTAAACATTTATTGAATAAAAATAAAAAGCAAGTTACTGTTCAAAAAAAGAAACGTTCTTCTCAAGCAGCCATAAAATCCTCTACACAAAAAAAATCATCACCGAAGAAACCCCAATCTAAAATTAAAAAGACAACTGTAAAAAAAGTATCTGTAAAAAAAACTAAACCAACTGTTTCTAAACAAACCAAAACGAACACATCTGCCAAAAGTGCTAAAAAAGTAAAACTTACAAAAGCCGATGCCGCCAGAAAAGCAAAAAATAATCAAAAAAGTCCTCCAAAACAAAAGCCCTTACAAAAAAAATCAGAGTCAAAAACAGTTAACCCCCCAACCCCTCAACAACTAAGTCAAAAAGAAAAACATTCGTCTATACCCAAAAACGAAACCAAAGAAAAAATGACGATTGAACAGGTTATGAAAGAAACAGAAAAAGAAAATGACTTTCTCCCCCAAAGTATTAAACCATCTGAAAATACGGTATTCAGCGACAGTTTGTCCGATGATTTATCTTCCGTGTATGCCCGTGCCTCTCAGGATTTACCAGAACCGCCCGGCAAATACACCTTAGAATTTTCCTGTAAAACAGCACCTGAACTGCTCTATAAATTCTTAACCGATCCTATTGAATTATCCGAATGGTTTTGCGATGATGTCAACATTCGTAATGGTATTTATACCTTTGTGTGGAACGGCGTCCCTCAACAAGCCAGATTAGTGAAACAGGAACGCAATACATTGGTGAGATTTCAATGGGTAGATAAAAATGATGGGAGTTATTTTGAATTTAGCATTCATAAAAACCCATTAACAGGAGATGTGGTGTTATATGTAACCGATTTTTCTGAGCCAAACGAATTAGAAAGTAATAAACTGTGGTGGAATACACAAATTAATAAACTGAAAACGATATTAGGATTGCAATATTAATTTTTTAATTGTCTACTTTTCTTTGTTTCATCTTCCAGTTAGTTTTTCCAAGCAAATCGGAGTCCTTATGTTTTTAATAGATACCCATTGTCATTTATTTTCAGAAGAGTTTGATACTGACCGAGGCGAATGCATACAAAAAGCAATTCATACCGGTGTAGAAAAAATTCTATTGCCCAATATTGATAGCACTACAATTTCCAGATTATATAAAACGGAACAAGATTACCCTACCATTTGTTTGCCTATGATGGGCTTGCACCCTACGAGTGTAAAAGAGAACTTTAGAGAGGAATTAAATATCGTAGAAAATGAACTCAAAAAAAGAAAGTTCATCGGAATTGGAGAAATTGGAATGGACTTGTATTGGGACAAAACATTTATTAATGAACAAAAATTGGCCTTCAAAACGCAATTGGAATGGGCAGTAGAATATGATTATCCGGTTTCTATACATTGCAGAGAATCTTTTAATGAAATATTTGAAATTTTAGATAGTTTAAAAAAACTACCACGCGGTATTTTTCATTGTTTTACAGGCACAAAAGAACAGGCGGAAAAGATATTGAGTTATGGAATATTTAAATTAGGAATAGGCGGCGTGCTTACTTTCAAAAAATCTACTCTGCCAGAAGTATTACAAACCATTGATATAAAACATATCGTATTAGAAACCGATGCGCCTTACTTGGCACCAGTTCCACACAGAGGGAAGCGAAACGAACCCGCCTATCTTCAATATGTATTGAATAAACTTTCAGAAATAAAAAACATCCCAAGCGATCTATTGATAACAAAAATTTATCAAAACACATTAGAAATGTTTCATTTTAATTAGTTGAGATAAATTTCATTTTTTAACAAATAAAAAATTTATTTTGTTAGATTAAATTACTTTTTGTATTTTTGCAAAAAAGTACAAGTATGAACATTTTTGTAAGCAACATCAGCTTTAAAGTAAGAGAAAATGCCTTGAGAGAACTATTTTCTCAATATGGCACAGTAGAACGAGTAAAAATCGTGAAAGACCGCGATACTCAAAGAAGCAAGGGCTACGGTTTTGTAGAAATGCCAAACGATGAAGAAGCACTCAAAGCCATTGAAGCATTGAACGGTTACGTGCATTTTGAGAGACCACTCATTGTTTCACAAGCCAGAGGGAAAGAAAATTCTACTTCTGAGTAAGTTTTACTTTACTGTAAATCAAAGGAAAAATTCAAAAAGCCCCAATGATTGGGGCTTTTTTAATTCGTATTATGTTCATTCCGAATACTTCTGAGGTATCCTTCATTAATGACACTGTTTTTATTAATTTCCAACCATTGTGGATATTGCCGCAATAATGCCACTACATCTTGTACTTCAAATAATAAATTCGGATAAAAGTGTTGAAAAATTTTTTGTATCAACTGATAGTCATTTTCATTATCCAACGAAAGTTTGAAGTTTATATTATTTCCCGAAAGATACTTTTGAAAATGGCATTTAAATTTTCCGGATTGTTTGATGTAAGGCGTTACGTGTTCTTTTTCAAAATTTTTTGTTGCATGAAAATAAGCAGCTTCTAATGCTTTAAAGGAAAATACTTCTGTATCCCAGCCATCTTCTAAAACAGGCGGCTCATTTGAGTTTGAAAAATAATCTACTTGCAACTCTTCAAATTGTTTTACACACCAATCGATGACTTTGTAATGGTGTAGCGGACAATCCGCCGTGATTCGCACAACAGTAGTGGCTTGATACAAACAAGCGGCGTCGTAAAAACGTTTTAAAACATGTTGTTCATCGCCACGAAATACGGGTATTTGCCATTGATGGCAATGGGCTTCTATCACATCGTCTTGTGGCAAATCAGAAGTGGCTACGATGATTTTGTCAATTTTTTGTGAAGGCGAAATTCGTTCCCATTGTAAAAACAAAGCAGGGATATTCTCAACGATGGGCTTCAAGACCTTACCCGGCAAGCGTGTTGAGCCCATTCGGGCTTGTAGGATACAGAGTGTCATT
>CAZNVL010000040.1:0-19473 GCA_964576565.1 uncultured Flavobacteriaceae bacterium
TTTAGTTTTGAGAATTTAAATTAAAAGTACATGAGAAAATGGGATTTAGTGATTTAATTAATATTGCGGATTCACCCTTCCACTTTCGTGGAAGGGTTGGTGATGTTCCCGATAAATCGGAGCCAGAGTTCTGTTTTAACAAAGTGTAAAACTTGTAAATTGAACCTACATAACCTTTTTTAAGATAGCGTTTTCCCTAATATCGTGCACTCTTAAAATATTTGCACCTTTTGTTATAGCAATGGTATTTAGTGCTATTGTACCTAATAAAACAGAATCATCATTTGGCAAACTTGATAACGTTTTATAAATCATACTCTTTCTGGATAAGCCGACTAATAAGGGTTTTGTAATTTCTTTGAACTCGTCTAACTTTTTTAGTAATTGAAAATTTTGTTCTATTGTTTTACCAAATCCAAATCCCGGATCAATAATGATGTTTGAAAATCCTTTATCTTCTAACACTTGTACTCTTTGCTTTAAAAATGTTTTCACTTCTTCCACTACATTCGTGTAATTACTACGCTGTTGCATTCTCTCAGGAATATCGGATGTGTGCATCAAAACATAAAACACATTACTTTTTGCAATTACTTCAAACATTCTTGTATCAAATTGTCCACCCGAAATATCATTAATAATGTCTGCCTCGTGTTCAATGCTTTTCTCAGCAGTATAACTATTGTATGTATCAATAGAAATCAATGTGTCCGGAAATTGTTTTCTTAGTTCTAATAATAATGGTTTCACTATTTCCCATTCTTTATTAGCTTCTATGAGTGGAGCCCCGGGACGTGTGGATGCTACTCCTATATCTAAAATATCCGCACCTTCTTTCACGCATTGTGCGGCTCGTTCAAAAAATTTTTCTATCGTATAATACCTTCCTCCATCATAAAAACTATCTGGAGTATAATTAAGAATCGCCATTATTTTCAAACTACTTTCCTCTTTCAAAATACCACTATTTCTCATCTTTTTTCTGCAAAGAAAATTAAAATTACTGCTTACCTTTGTCAAAAAATACCATCATGCAAAAAATTGGAATACTAACATCGGGTGGTGATTCTCCGGGTATGAATGCCTGTATTCGTGCGGTGGTGAGAACCGCCTGCTATTACAATATACAAGTGGTCGGATTTATCAGAGGATACGATGGTTTAATTGACAATCAGTTTATTGTACTGAACCGCCGTGCTGTATCCGGTATTATACACCGGGGAGGAACGATATTAAAAACTGCACGAAGTGAACGTTTCAAAACAACAGAAGGACTACAGCAAGCTGCACATACCATTGCACAGCATCAATTAGACGGTCTTGTAATTATTGGTGGCGACGGTTCATTCAAAGGGGCATTGGAACTGGCAAATTATACCACTGTAAAAATAGTGGGCTGTCCGGGTACGATTGACAATGATTTAATAGGCACAGATTTTACCATTGGTTATGATACTGCCATCAACACAGTCGTGGAAGCCGTAGATAAACTGCGGGATACCGCAGAAAGTCATGATAGAATTTTTGTAGTAGAAGTGATGGGTCGCGATGCGGGTTTAATTGCTCTACGCAGTGCTCTGGCAAGCGGCGCAGAAGCGATATTAGTGCCTGAACTTAAAAATGATATTGAAACACTCCTCCAAAAAATTCATTCATGGCGAAAAGACAAGTCCAGTAAAATCATCATTGTAGCAGAAGGCGATGAAAGTGGGGGGGCTTACAAAGTCGCTGAAATTGTAAAACAACATCATCCGGAACATGATGTCAGAGTGACTATTCTGGGACATATTCAAAGAGGGGGGAATCCTAGTTGTATGGAACGAGTCAATGCCTCCATTATGGGTTACCACGCTGTAAAAGCATTATTAGAGAACAAGCACTTAGTAATGATTGGAATTATTGATAAACATGTGCACTACACTCCTTTTGAAAAAGCCACCAAACATATTCAGGAAATCAATCCGGACTTAATACAGATGCTTGAAATTCTTTCTTCTTAAAATAAAAAAGCCCTTCCATTGGAAGGGCTTTATACATTAACACAAATGAATTATTTCACTTCTTCATATTCTACATCTGATGGTCCATTGTTGGTACTTCCTGCATTAGAACTTTGTTCTGACGTTCCGCCAGAAGCATTCGCCGCATTATACATATCTGTTGCGGCCGCATTCCATGCTTCATTTAGTTTATTGACAGCAGCATCTATCTTGTCTATATCTTTTGTTTCAAAAGCAGATTTGAGTTCTTGTAAGGCGCTTTCAATGTTTGATTTTTTATCAGCAGGAATTTTATCTCCGTATTCTTTTAATTGTTTTTCGCTTTGGAAAATTAAGGCATCCGCTTGATTCAATTTTTCTGCTCTTTCTTTGTTTTTTCTGTCTTCTTCTGCGTGCAATTCAGCTTCTTTTTTCATTCGTTCTACTTCTTCTTTTGACAGCCCGGAACCTGCTTCAATTCTAATTTTTTGTTCCTTGCCTGTAGCTTTATCTTTTGCTGTAACATTTAAGATACCATTCGCATCCACATCAAAAGTTACTTCAATTTGAGGCACTCCTCTTGGTGCAGGCGGTATTCCATCTAAAATAAACTGTCCTAAGCTTCTATTGTCTTTTGCCATTGGACGTTCGCCTTGCAATACATGGATTTGTACAGAAGTTTGATTATCTACAGCTGTTGAAAAAACTTCAGATTTCCTTGTAGGAATGGTCGTGTTGGCTTCAATGAGCTTCGTAAATACTCCTCCCAATGTTTCAATACCTAAGGATAATGGAATAACATCCAATAACAACACATCTTTCACTTCTCCAGTCAACACAGCACCTTGAATAGCTGCGCCAATTGCCACTGCTTCATCCGGGTTTACGCCCTTATTCGGTGCTTTTCCAAAGAATTTTTCTACAGCGGCTTGTATAGCTGGAATACGTGTAGATCCTCCTACTAAAATGACTTCGTCAATATCTGAAGGTTTGAGTCCTGCTTTTTCAAGAGCTGTTCGACATGGATCAATTGTTCTTTTAATCAAATGGTCCACCAATTGCTCAAATTTTGCACGGGTTAATGTCTTCGTCAAATGCTTAGGCACATTGTTTACAGAAGTTATGTAAGGTAAATTAATTTCTGTTGTAGTTGTGCTGGAAAGTTCTATTTTCGCTTTTTCTGCGGCTTCTTTTAATCTTTGTAATGCCATTGGATCTTGTCTTAAATCAACTCCTTCTTCTTTTTTGAATTCTTCGGCTATCCAATCAATAATAGCTTGATCAAAATCGTCTCCACCAAGGTGTGTATCACCATCTGTCGCTTTTACTTCAAATACTCCGTCGCCCATTTCAAGAACAGACACATCATGAGTACCTCCACCGCAGTCAAATACCACAATTTTCAAGTTTTTCCCTTTCTTATCTTCGCCAAAGGCAAGGGCTGCGGCAGTCGGCTCGTTAATAATTCTACGCACCTTTAATCCTGCAATTTCACCGGCTTCTTTGGTAGCTTGCCTTTGAGCATCGTTAAAGTAAGCAGGAACGGTAATAACGGCTTCGGTTACCTCATGACCAAGGTAATCTTCCGCTGTTTTTTTCATCTTCTGCAAAATCATGGCAGAAATTTCTTGTGGTGTATATTGTCTGCCGTCAATTTCTACTCTTGGCGTATTGTTGGATCCTTTTACAACCGTGTATGGAACACGTTTAATTTCGTCCAATACTTCATCATAAAAGCGTCCCATAAAACGCTTGATAGAATAAATTGTTCTTTTTGGATTGGTAATGGCTTGTCTTTTAGCAGGATCGCCTACTTTTCTTTCGCCATTATCTAAGAATGCTACTACCGAAGGGGTTGTTCTTTTTCCTTCGTTGTTGGGTATTACTACCACATCGTTGCCTTCCATCACAGCAACGCAGCTATTTGTTGTTCCAAGGTCAATTCCTATAATTTTTCCCATAATTTAATGATTTTAATAAAGTGTTTTACAACGATTGTGCCAACAAAAGAGGTTGAATTAAAAAGTGACAAATTGACACGCTTTCATTATTTTCGTTCTAATCTTTCAACTCAAGTGTTTCATAAAGCTAAATCCAGCAGCCCCAAATGCTGCATTCAAGTGCTTTGTCAAAAAAATTATACATCGTAATGTTTTAATCAAACTATTTCTTGCAAAAAGAAAAAAATGTCAGAAACATTGATTTTTTATGTAAGAAATACCGAAAAATACGTATTTGAATAAGAATTGATAATAGAACATCAACAAATAATTATTACAACTATGAACTTAGAAAAATTTACCATTAAAGCACAAGAAGCCATTCAACAGGCCGTACAAGTTGCAACAGAACATCAGCAACAATCTATTGAATCGGCACATATCTTAAAAGGCATACAAGAAGTAGATGAAAACGTGTTACCTTTTATTCTAAAAAAATTAAATGTAAATGTTCAGGTATTTACAAAGTCACTGGATAGCATCGTTGCGTCGTATCCAAAAGTGAGTGGCGGACAACCGTATCTCGGGAATACTGGTCAGGCGGTGATTTCCAAAGCTCAATCACTGTCCAAAGAAATGAAAGACGAGTTCGTTTCACTGGATCATTTGATTCTTGCTACTTTCCTTGCAGGTGGGCAGGCCTCTCAACTGATGAAAGATGCTGGCATTACTGAAAAAGAATTACGATTGGCTATTCAGGATTTACGAAAAGGAAAAAACATCACTTCTCAAACACAAGAAGAAACTTATCACGCACTCAGCAAATATGCTGTCAACCTGAATGAAAAAGCCAAAAGTGGCAAGTTAGATCCCGTGATTGGACGAGACGAAGAAATCCGCAGAGTATTGCAAATTTTAGCCCGTAGAACTAAAAACAATCCGGTTTTAGTAGGCGAGCCCGGCGTTGGTAAAACTGCTATCGTAGAGGGCTTGGCACATCGCATTATCAATGGAGATGTTCCTGAAAATCTGAAAACAAAACAAATTTATGCTCTGGATATGGGCGCTTTAATTGCCGGTGCTAAGTACAAAGGTGAATTTGAAGAGCGTTTGAAATCCGTTATTAAAGAGGTTACCGAAAGTGAAGGTGAAATTATTTTGTTTATTGACGAAATTCACACCTTAGTTGGTGCAGGAGGTGGTGGTGAAGGCGCTATGGATGCTGCTAATATCCTGAAACCGGCACTTGCCAGAGGAGAACTAAGAGCCATCGGTGCCACGACATTAAACGAATTTCAAAAGTATTTTGAAAAAGACAAGGCATTAGAAAGACGTTTTCAAAAAGTTATGGTAGATGAACCCTCCGAAGAAGATGCGATTGCCATACTGCGTGGTATAAAAGATCGGTATGAAGCACATCATAAAGTTCGCATCAAAGACGAAGCCATTATCGCGGCTGTTGAATTATCTACACGATATATTACAGATAGATTTTTACCAGACAAAGCCATTGACCTTGTAGACGAGGCGGCAGCCAAATTGAGAATGCAAATGGATTCTGTACCTTATGAATTAGACGAAATAGAGCGTGAAATTATGCAATTAGAGATTGAACGGGAAGCCATGAAGCGCGAAAATCAGGAAGATAAAGTACAATTGCTCAACAAAAAAATATCTGAACTGCAGGAAAAACGTTCTCAAATTCGTGCTAAATGGCAAGCTGAAAAAGATTTAATTTTGAAAGTACAAAGCGTTAAACAAAAAATTGAAGATTTGAAATATCAGGCATCGGTATACGAACGACAAGGAGAATATGGAAAAGTTGCGGAAATTCGTTATGGCAAGTTGATTGAAGCACAAAACGAATTAGCCGCACTTGAAAAACAATTGAACGAATTAAAAGAAAGCGGTTCGCAATTGGTGAAAGAAGAAGTGGATGCGGAAGACATTGCTGCTATTGTGAGTGCGTGGACAGGTATACCGGTGAAAAAGATGCTTCAAAGTGAACGGGAAAAACTATTGCATTTAGAAGAAGAATTACACAAGAGAGTAGTTGGACAAGAAGAAGCCATCAGAAGTATTGCAGATGCTGTGCGTAGAAGCAGAGCAGGAATGCAGGATCCTAAAAAACCTATTGGGTCTTTTATATTCCTTGGAACGACGGGCGTTGGAAAAACTGAATTGGCAAAAGCACTGGCAGAATTTTTATTCAACAGTGAAAATGCGATGACACGGATTGATATGAGTGAGTATCAGGAAAGACACTCTGTAAGTCGCTTGATTGGTGCTCCTCCGGGATACGTAGGATATGAAGAAGGTGGACAATTGACCGAAGCTGTGCGTAGAAAACCCTACAGCGTTGTGTTGTTGGATGAAATTGAAAAAGCACATCCCGATGTGTTCAATATTCTGTTGCAAGTATTAGACGATGGAAGATTAACGGATAACAAAGGAAGAACCGTGAATTTCAAAAACACTATTATCATAATGACCTCTAACCTTGGATCGCCTATTATTCAAGAAAACTTTGAAAGCATTAATGATAAAAACAGAGAAGAAGTTATTGAGAAAACGAAAGCAGAAGTCATGGAATTATTGAAAAAGACCATTCGTCCGGAATTTTTGAACAGAGTAGATGAAATCATCATGTTTGAGCCATTGACCAAAGAACAAGTGAAAGAAATTGTGAAATTACAAATTGCACAAGTATCCAGACGATTAGAAGATCAGAATATTCAAATAGAATTGACGGAAGATGCTGTAGAAGCATTGGCGGAAATTGGCTTTGATCCGCAATTTGGCGCCAGACCTATTAAACGTGCGATACAAAAAAACATCCTGAATGAATTATCCAAAGCCATATTAGCAGGTACGGTCAAAAGCAATGAAAAAATTATAGTGGATTATCTGGGCGAACAATTTGTCTTTATGAATAAAGCAGAACCGGTGAAGTAAAAATGTTTCTTTTTAAGTAGAAAACCATCTTAAAGACGGTATATTAAAAATACAAATATACCGTCTTTTTATTTTTTAAATATTTGATTATCAATGAACTATCTACAAGGTGGTAAAAAAATTTGTTTGTTTTTTTGTACATAAATTTGCCCACAGAAATTAAAGATCTCAGCAGAGAGCAATGGTGTTGAGGAGAATGCACCTAAAAAAATTCTGCCGCTTATCCTTCTGTGCGTGAACAGAAGAAAAAGTAAAAACTAAAAAAGTATGAAATCTTTTTTCTTTGTAACTGCATCTTTTATGTGTGCTTTTCTTTTTTCACAAACTAATTTTGAAATGTTTAAGGATTATTCTGCCGTATATGTTCCAGATGAAAACAGAACATATTTTATGGAAGGAATTAAAATTGAAAAAGTAGAAACAGAAGAGAGAATTGTTTTTGAAAACCTTAAAGGCTATATATCCGGGAATTATTCAAGATTAATTATTGAGAACGATCCAACTTTAAGACCAATTGTAAAATCCGATTATCATAGAAAGGTAGAAAGATCAGGTATAGGGACACCTTATGGCGTTACTTGTGTTCCAGGTGGATTTATTTGTGTAATTTTATTTCCTAAAAAGAAATTAATTGATGATTAAAAAATTTCTATTAACACTCACTCTGTTTTTTATTACAAAAAAATTCATCGCCAATGATCCTATCCTTGATTTTTGCCAGAAAAATGATGTGAAGCAAAATATCGTTTTAATTACATACAACATAAAATCCTGTACACATTGTGAATTACCAATTCATACATTGTTAAAAGAAATTCGTAATACACATTCCTCCATCTCTATTTACCTCATTATTAATGACTCACTCACAAAAGAAGGACTTCTCCATTTTTGTTTAATGAATACAATAGATACTTCTCAACTACAAATCATTTACAATCCTTCTTTATTTAATTACTTTCAAAATAAACTTAAAAACGATTACAACATTTGCATCCTTCAACCTAACGGCAAAATACTATACGCTCAACCATCTCACAAAAACACATCAAAATTTTTTGATGCATTGAAAGATCAAGTCACGGCTTATATTGTTGAAAAAATTCCCATTACACATCCTTATTACAAAGATATAACTTCTGTATACTTTGATAATGTGGAATTAGAGAATGCTTTCATTCTCTTTATACCTTCATCTAATTTGCTTGCAATGTATAGAAAAAACGGGCAATTCATAAAACAAGTTTTTTTAGATAGCTTGAATTTAGATTATTTTTCCCTCCTTCAAAAAATTTTATCGCCTCAACACTATCAACAACTTCAAATTAGTTTTAAAAACAATTCTTATTTAAAAAAAATTACTCTTTTAAGACCTAAAGATATTTTTAATATAAATAACCATCACATTGGAATTTTCTTTGACATACCTGTTTTCAAAGATAGTATTTTCAACAAAGATTCTGTTACTTATGAAGAAACGAAAAACTTTATAGCATTATTGGATACAAACTTACAATTGAAAAACATTTTATTTTTTGAAAATTCGGATAAAACCATCGTAAGTCCAATTGGCACAGCAGTTTCTGATTCCATAATGTATGTTTTTAATTACTCCGCAAAAAATAAAAGATATTCCATCGGTAAATATCTTTTTCAAAACAATAAATTGATTTTCCTAAAAGACATTCCAGAGCCCGAAAACTCTATACACTCTAAATACATACCCAAACTGACAGAAAATAAAAGTAGATATTTTCTTGTGTTTTATACAAAAAATAAAAGTATTGTATATGAATTAAATACTAAAACAGATACATTTCAAAAATTATTCTCTTCCAATAAATCTATTGGAAGTAATTACATATTTCACACCGAAAAAAATAATTATCTACTTCTCACACATCATAAAAGTAAGTTTGAAATTCTACTTTTCCGTCCTGACATGAAAACATTTACACCTATCACAAAAAATTGTGAAAGACAAGATTCTAACGAACTGAAGCGTTACTACTTTGTGTTTGCGGGCTATATCTGGGAAGCCATTGTGAATGAATAATCTCTACCACCAATTTTGAATAAACTTCAAATAGCCCTTCCGCCATTGATAATTCACTTCCGCATTTAATAAGGAAAGTATATTTTTATCTGCTGTATTGATTACATTTTCTTTTTGAATGTTTATTTTATTATCAGGTAAATGATTTGCATTCCACGAAGCGTATATCACCAAATTACTTCTCTCTTCATACGAGTTAGTAGGAACAGTTGAAATACTATATCCACTCGAAGAAAGTGTGTTTAATAAAATCCTTGTACCTCTACCAATTTTTCCAGTATAATAACCATACCAGTTGATAATAAGTATTGCGTTTTTTTTCATCAACCTACTTTTTATTCGTTCAAAATTTTCTTTTGTCAATAAATAAGCCGGCGGCTCTTCACCATTAAATAAATCCATAATAATCACATCATATTTGTTAGTGTCCTTTTGAATCCACCATTGAGCATCTTCACAGACAGCTTTGACTTTCGGGCTTAATCCAAAATACTTTTTAGCACAACCCATAATTCTTGGATCTATTTCTACTCCAGTAATAGAATGCGAATATCTTTCCAAAACATTGGCTAATATCCCTCCGCCCAAACCAAGAATTAAAATATCTTTTTCTTTCCATTGTTGAACCTTTGCTACACTATCCATTAATTCAGCATATTCAAGGGTTTTATTATTAGTTTCATCTTTGAAGGATTGAATAATATAGTTCACCAATAAATATCTTGTTTTGTATTGTTCCACTACCATTAAATTTGAAAATGCTCCATCGTTTTCATATAACACATTCACACGAATATTTTTTTCAGGAATGAAAATCCCTGACAATACAAGGACTACAGACCACCATTGGATTTTGAATAACACTATAGAAAGCACTAAAGATAAAACACTAAAACCTAATATCGTATTTTGTACTCCGATGTAAGGAAAGAACAACATCACTGAAAATACTGCAAACACAATGCTTCCAAGTGTTGAAAAGGCAAGAATTTTTCCATAAACAGGATAGTTAGATTGAATCTTTTGTCCAATCGCCACCAAAAAAGTAGTCATTGCCCCTAATAAAAACATCGGAAAAGCCACCAAAATCAAGGCATCTATACCTACTGCTAAAATCAACTCAAAACCACTATTAATCATCCACAAAGCAATTGAATCATTAAACTTCCAAATCAACAATACCAAAGAAAGATACAAAAACAAAGTAGCAATGCTCTTTGTGTCTGGATGTGAATGGTCTGATTTTCTTTTTTCAATTTGATGATTCGCCCAGTAATAGCCAGCCGCAAGACCCATCAATGTTATGCTCAATACCATTATCCACACATATAAACTACTTCCAAAGAAAACAGAAATTTTTCTGGTGGAGGCCAATTCAATGATAAACATCATCCCGCCTTCTAAAAACGACAATAGATAAAGCAACGATAGTTTGTTCAATTTCATAAACGATTCAATTTACTCATTAAATAAACATCAGCGAGTACCAGTGCTGCCATACTTTCTACTATTGGCACAGCCCTCGGAAGCACCATTACATCGTGTCTTCCTTCAATTTTTATAGTTACATTTTGTTTTTCCAAATTGATAGTAGATTGTTCTTTTTTAATAGAAGCAATGGGCTTAAACGCCACATTAAATACAATATCATTCCCATTACTGATGCCACCTTGAATGCCACCGCTATGATTGGATTTAAATTTGATTTGATGATTTTCCATCCACATTTCATCATTGACTTCACTTCCAAATTTTTCTGTAATTGAAAATCCATCGCCAATTTCAAAACCTTTTACCGCATTAATACTCATCATAGCGTGTGCAAGTAATGCGTTCAATTTATCAAATACTGGCTCGCCCCATCCGGCTGGCACATTTTTAATAATGCAAGTAATCACGCCGCCAATGGTATCACCATTATTTTTGGCTTGCTCTACCAAATGGATTATTTCTCCATTCTTTGCATCATTAGGACAACGAAAAGGATTGTGTTCAATAAGATCCGGATTAATTTTTTCAGCCACAAACGGAATGGAAATGTGTTTTACCTTTGAAACAAACGCAAACACTTGAATATTGAGTGTCTTCAGCAAAAGTTTGGCAACAGACCCACCCACTACTCTTGCAATCGTTTCTCTTGCTGAACTTCTACCACCTCCACGATAATCACGAATACCATACTTCGCATAATAAGTATAATCCGCGTGTGAAGGTCGAAAAACATTTTTCAAATGTTCATAATCTTCCGGTTTTTGATTTTTGTTCTCTACTATAAACGCAATGGGCGTTCCAAGTGTTTGGTTTTCAAATATCCCAGATAAAAACTTCACTTCATCGGGCTCTACTCTCGGCGAAGCCCACAATCCTTGATTTGTTTTACGACGATTCAACTCGTTTTGTATAAATTCAACATCTATCTCTAATCCCGCAGGACAACCCTCTATAATACCACCAATCGCATTTCCATGACTCTCTCCAAAAGTATGTAATTGAAAGCATTTTCCAAAAGTATTACCAGCCATAAAGTAGTTTAAGTTTTTTGTCTTTCACCAAAAATTGCCGTGCCTATTCTAATCATTGTGCTACCGCATTCAATGGCTATTTTGTAATCATTGCTCATTCCAATACTCAATTCTTCAAATTGCACATTATCAGAAATAGGTTGTGATTTTATTTCATCAAAAAAACGTTTTATGGATAAAAATTCTTTTTTAATTTGATGAATATTATCTGTGAACGTTGCCATTCCCATCAATCCTTTGATTCTAACATTAGAAAAAGTTTTAAGCGCCTCTGCATTCAATAAATCTCTCGCTTCTTCAAAACTTAATCCGAATTTTGTTTCTTCCTGTGCAATATGAATTTGCAATAAGCAATTTATCACGCGTTGATGTTTTTTCGCTTGTTTTTGAATTTCTGCAAGTAATTTCAAACTATCTACACTATGAATCAAATGTACAAAAGGGGCAATGTGTTTTACTTTGTTAGTTTGCAAATGTCCAATGAAATGCCAACGAATATCTTTTGGTAATTCTTCGTATTTTTCAATCATCTCCTGCACATAATTTTCTCCAAAATCTCTGTGTCCTGCTTCGTATGCTGCTTTTATTTTTTCTATACTTTGAAATTTTGATACCGCTACTAATGTGATACATTCCGGTAAATGAGATTTAAAGTTATTCAAATTTTGAATCACCTCATTCATCATTATTGTTGGATTTTTAATAAGAACGTTCATTTTTATTTTCAATAAAATTGACAAAAGCTCGGTTGGCTACTTTGTTGCCGCCAGATGTTGGATAATTGCCTGTAAAATACCAATCTCCTCTGTGATGTGGGCAAGCATCGTGTAATCCTTCTATGCTTTGGTAGATTATTTGTAGTTCACACTTTAAATCTTCTGGTTTTACAATTTGAGCTATTTTATCTGAAATTTCTTCAGCACTAAATGGATCATAAATTTTTTTCACTACATTAATTTGTTCTTCTTTTGATTTTAGTAATTCTCTTTGGGCTAATTCATAAACTTCTTTAATATAATTTTCTTGATGCTTTTCTTTCAATAATGCAATAGCCGCCTGAAATGCCACAAAATGGCCTAAAATAGACATATCAATGCCATAACAATCGGGATAACGAATTTGTGGGGCGGATGATAAAATGATAATCTTTTTGGGTTGCAATCGTGCCAAAGTGCGCAAGATATTCTTCTTTAATGTAGTGCCTCTTACAATACTATCGTCTAATACAATCAATGTATCCATTGGCTTAACTACTCCGTATGTTACATCATATCCCAAATCCACTATCGCATCTCTGTTTTCATCATCGGTAATAAATGTTCTTTGTTTTACATCTTTCCAAACAATTTTGTGTACTCTGGGTCGTTGTGATAAAATTTTTAATTTTTCCTGCTCGTCTTTTGCAGAAGCAAGTTGTTGAAGTTTCTGTTTGTTTAATATCTCCTCTAATCCATCAATAAGCCCACCAAAAGCAATTTCAGCGGTATTTGGAATGTAAGAAAAAACAGTATTTTGAATATCTCCTTGAATAGTATCCCATACTTTTGGGGCTAAATTTTTTCCTAATTTTTTTCTTTCTGTATAAATATCCGCATCATTTCCTCTTGAAAAATAAATTCGTTCAAACGAGCAAGAAAAAATGTTAGACGACTCTAAAATTTTTTCTTCAAATACTTTGCCATTTGCTTTTACAATCAAAGCGTGTCCGGGTTTTATTTCCTTAACATTGTTGTAAGAAACATTAAACACGCTTTGAATCACAGGTCGTTCGCTCGCCGCCACCACCACTTCATCATCTTCATAATAATACGCTGGTCTGATACCATTAGGATCTCGCATCACAAAAGCATCTCCGTGCCCAATAATACCTACCATTGCATATCCTCCATCCCATTTCTTTGTGCTTTCGTATAAGATAGATGCAATGTTTAGTTCTTCCTGTATTTTAGTTGAAATAACAGCGTTAGATAAATTTTGTTCTTTATAAACTCTAAAAATTCTTTCATTTTCTTTATCTAAAAAATGCCCAATTTTTTCCATGGCGGTTACGGTGTCGTTTTTTTCAGATGGATGTTGTCCAAGTTCTACAAGATGTTGAAACAATTCATCCACATTTGTCAAATTAAAATTACCCGCAAGTAAAAGATTTCTGGCTTTCCAATTATTTTTTCTGTAAAAAGGATGACAAGAGTGTATAGTATTTTTACCATACGTTCCATATCGCAAATGTCCCATCATCACTTCTCCTAAAAATGGGATGTTTTGCTTTTGCCATTCCGGATTAGAATATTCAAATGGATACTTTTTGGACGCCTCTATAAATAATTGATGTATTTGTTGAAAAATATCCTGGGGGGCTTTTGGCGCAATAGATCTTAATCTATCAATATAATTTACACCCGGTGGTGTATTTAATTTAACCGTTGCAATACCAGCACCATCTTGTCCTCTATTGATTTGTTTCTCCATCATCTGATAGAGTTTGTGTAAACCGTATCGGGCTGTTCCGTATTTTGTTTTATAGTAATTGAAAGATTGTTTTAAACGAATTAAAACAATACCACATTCGTGTTTAATTGCGTCGCTCATAGTTGACTAATCATTTTATGTTCACTTTTAATAATATTTTTACTAGCTTTCGAAAACTCTATGCCCACTAATACTATCTCCTTCCCAAGCCCCTCATACTTCTCCCAATACCGCTTCTCCTCTATCTGCTCCAATGCTCCGATTTTGCTTTCTTCATCTTCTTCTATAACCTTAAACTCAAAAATATAAACATATCCCCCTATCTTCACAGTTAAATCTATCCTGCCTCTGTTCGTTATATCTTCTCCTACGCATTCCAAGCCCAACGACTGAAACACACTATAAAACACACTGCTATAAAAACCTTCGTACTCATTCAACCGATTCCTCCGATACCAATCATTCGGAATAGATGACAACAAACGTCGCATCATTGCAACAACCGAATCAACATCTCCCCGTTGCAAACCACGGTATATCTCCATCCGAAATGTATCCTTCTCTATCACCCTTGTGTAATCCTTCAAAATATGGCTGTTTAACGCCATCTTCACTTCTAAATTCGGATACGACAAAACATACAGCATCATCTCCCCTAATCGTTGTTCCTCTTTTATCGTCAAATAGCCCGTTTGAAACAACAAAGCCACCGGATGGATGTCCCCCACCTCAAACGACGACAATATCTCTTCCCCCGCCTCTATCCGCTCTATATTCGGTAAATAAAACCTCCGCTCCATCAACTCCTTTATCAAAAACCTCGGCGTCCCCGTCTCAAACCAATAACTCTTGTAACGCCCACCATCCGCAAAAAACAACAACACATCATACGGATTATACACACTCAAACCACTCCAATTATACCCATTATACCACTCACTCATTTCCTTCTTATCTACATTCAACAGATATTCACTAAAATTCTGTTCTAACTCCTCTTGTGTATAACCACAAATCGCAGAATATTTCTCGTTAATGGTAATATCTCTCAAATTATTCAACCCCGAAAATATCGATACCTTTGAAAACTTACTGACCCCAGTCAAAAAAACAAACTTCAATTCCCTATCCCTGTCCTTCATCACCTGATAAAAACTCTTCAATACCTCTCTCCTCCTTATCGCTTCCTCCTTATCTTCTATCTTGTCCAGTATCGGTTTATCATATTCATCCACTAATACCACCACCTTCCCTTTTTCATACATCTTCACTATCAACTCATTAAACATCTCATAATATACCTTACTCTCCAAATTCACCTTATTACTTCTCGCAATCTCACTTAATCTCAATCCAATATAATCTTCTAAACTCAAATCCTCTGATAAACCAAAGGAACCAAAGGAAACACGAATCACAGAAAATTTTTCTTCCCAATTCCATTTATCAAAAATATACAACCCTTCAAATAATTCTTTCTTTCCTTCAAACAAGCACTTCATCGTATCTACTAACAACGACTTCCCAAATCGCCTTGGACGTGATAAAAAATAATACTTCCCATTTTCAAACAATTCTAATACATACTTCGTTTTATCTACATAAATATAATTTTCACGCCTTATTTCATCAAAACTTTGTATCCCTATCGGTAATCTTTTCATATCTTTCTTACTTTTTTCTATTCTCAACCACCTTTCTATAATTCCAACGTTCTACATTCCGCTTTTCTTTTGAAAACTCTATCCCTATTAACACAATCTCTTTCCCTAAATCCTCATACTTCTCCCAATAACGCTTCTCCTCTATCTGCTCCAATGCTCCGATTTTGCTTTCTTCATCTTCTTCTATAACCTTAAACTCAAAAATATAAACATATCCCCCTATCTTCACAGTTAAATCTATCCTGCCTCTGTTCGTTATATCTTCTCCTACGCATTCCAAGCCCAACGACTGAAACACACTATAAAACACACTGCTATAAAAACCTTCGTACTCATTCAACCGATTCCTCCGATACCAATCATTCGGAATAGATGACAACAACCTCTTAAATTCTTTTATCATCCCTTCCACATTCCCTGACTCCATGTAATCATATATCTGATTAGTGTATCCACTCGTGTTGTAATTGTCTAAATATTTCCTCAATATACTATCATTCAACGCTATTCTAACCTCCAAATTCGGATACGATAAAATGTAATTTAATTTAATCCCTTTTCTCTCCTGAGATTTTATTGTCAAATAGCCCGTTTGAAACAACAAAGCCACCGGATGAATGTCCCCCACCTCAAACGACGACAATATCTCTTCCCCCGCCTCTATCCGCTCTATATTCGGTAAATAAAACCTCCGCTCCATCAACTCCTTTATCAAAAAACCCGGCGTCCCCGTCTCAAACCAATAACTCTTGTATTCCTTACCCTTATTGAAAAACAACAACACATCATACGGATTATACACTTTCTCACCTAACCAACTATACCCATTATACCACCCCTTCACTTCTTCTCTATTCACACCTTCTAAATACTCTCCAAAATTACTCTCCAACTCCTCTTGCGTATAACCACATATACTTGAATATTTTTTATCCACCGTAATGTCATTTAAATTATTCAATCCCGAAAATATCGATACCTTTGAAAACTTACTGACCCCAGTCAAAAAAACAAACCGCAAATATTCATCACATCCCTTCAACACCTGATAAAACCCCTTCAATACTTCTCGCATCTCCAACGCATTCTCCTTATTCTCAATATTGTCCAATATCGGCTTGTCATACTCATCTACTAACACTACTACCCTTCGATGATATTTTGAAAATATCCCTTTTATTAACTTCTGAAGCTCAATATAATACACATCATCTTCTATCTCTACTCCTAAACTCGTTGAAAATTCTCTCAAAACAACTTTAATGTAATGTTGTAACTCTTTTGCATTCGTGGATTTTTGACCTCCAAAATCAATTCGCAACACCGGATATTTTTCTTCCCAATTCCATTTATCAAAAATATACAACCCTTCAAATAATTCTTTCTTTCCTTCAAACAAGCACTTCATCGTATCTACTAACAACGACTTCCCAAATCGGCGAGGACGAGATAAAAAATAATACTTTCCATTTTCAAGCAATTCTAATACATACTGCGTCTTATCTACATAAATATAATCCCCACTTCTTATTTCATCAAAACTTTGTATACCAATTGGTAATTTTTTCATCCCATTTTTTTGCAAAATTAGTAAATTAAATTCGGTATTGATTTTTTTGCTATTATAGAGCCAATGAAAAACCTTCAAGAAGAGATAGACCCTATCAAACACCTTGAATTAAAGGCAAAAGAAATTGTGAAAGGTTTTCTTATTGGACAACACAAAAGCCCGTTACACGGCTATTCGGTAGAATTTGCAGAGCATAAAATGTATAACCCCGGTGAATCAACCCGACACATAGATTGGAAATTATACGCCCGCACCGAAAAACTTTACCAAAAAAAATACGAAGAAGAAACTAATTTACGATGTCAGCTTGTAATAGACACATCTTCCTCTATGCTATATCCTCTGCACAGCACAATTAATAAACTGATATTTTCTGTGTATTCTGCCGCAGCTCTTACACAACTTATATTACAACAAAGAGACGGCATTGGACTAACTTTGTGTTCTGATAAAATTGAAACCCACCTTTCGGCTAAACTTAATCATCAACACATTCAATATCTTTATTCTCTTCTATCAGAATTACTTCAAAACAAGAAAAAAAACGAATTAAAAAAAACAGACATATCATCCGCTTTGCATCAAATTGCTGAAATAGTTCACCAACGTTCTTTAATAATTATATTCAGTGATATTTTTGAACGTTCACAAGATATTTTTAATGCTCTTCAGCACCTTCGTTACAGAAACCACGATGTGATTGTTTTTCACACTTTGGATTACCACACCGAAGTAGAATTTGATTTTGAGAATCGTCCTTACGAATTTATTGATATGGAAACAGGTGAACATGTGAAAATTAATTCTATTGAATTTAAAAACCTTTATGTTCAACAAATACAAAGTTTTCTGAATAATTTAAAAGAAAAATGCCATCAATATAAAATTGATTTTGTTCCAGTTAATATCAATACAGGATATTATGAAGTATTACAGGAATATCTTATCAAACGCAGTAAAATCATAAAAAAATAACTCACTCTTTTATTTGCTTTAAATAATCCGGTAGATAAAGCATTCGTACCCCATACCAGCTAAACACTTCGCCATCAACAAACAAAAATTTTACCGCATTATTAAGATGATTTTCCAATTCTTTTTTATGTTTTTCTTTAAATGGAAATGGTTCTGATGAGAGCAAAATGTACTCAGGTTTTAATTTTTGTATATCCTCTATACTTACTTCAATATAGCGGGATTTATTTTCTAAAACATTTTTCATTCCTGACTTTTCTAACATTGAATGAATAAAAGTATCATTGGCCACAGCTATCAGTGGATTATACCAAATTAAATACAAAACTCTTTTGTTTTTCAACAGCGTGTGCAAACTTTGTAACGCATCAAATTTATTTGTTATATCGTTTTTCAATGCTTGTGCTTTATTTTTGGTATTCGTTATTTCACCAATCTTTTCAATCATTTCCAAAGCATCATCATAAGTATTCACATCGCTCATCCATACCGGAAATTCTTTTTCTAAAACTTCAATTTGTTCTTTTACATTTTCTTCTTTGTTCCCAATAATTAAATCAGGTTCTAATTTTCTAATTTTCTCAATATTAATTTGCTTCGTTCCACCAATAATATTTTTTGTTTTTAATAAATGTTCCGGATGCACACAAAACTTTGTAATCCCCACCATTTTTTCTTCTAACCCTAAATACACTAACAACTCAGTGATAGATGGAACCAGCGAAACAATTCTATTTGGATAATTTACTATTTCAACCACTCTATTCATTTGATCTTTCACTATCATAAATCACTTAAGTTGTCCGATTAAAGTGTTAAAATTGGGCACTAACTAATTAAAAACTACCAATATGGCAAAAAGTATTTTTCAATCCGGTAACCCTGTTTTCGGACAGCTGCTATCCCTTGTCTTTCCTGACATCGTAGAAAGAGCAGCCCGCCAACATCAGGCAGATAGATACGTCAAAAAGTTTGACACTTCCACACACTTGTCTTGCATGCTCTTTGCCGTCTTCTCTAAATGCAATTCCTTACGAGAACTCACTTCCGCTCTGCTATCCATAAAATCAAAATCCTCTCACCTCCGCCTTCGCACCCTCCCCAAACGAAGTACCCTCAGCGACGCCAATAAACGAAGGAATGCACAGGTATTTGAAGGAATTTTTTACCAACTTCTTCGTCGTTATGCCTCCGTTTTATCGGACAGCCAGTATCGTCTTGATATTCAACAACTTAAAAAACAAGTATATTGGATTGATAGTACTATCATTACGATATTTCAATCTCTTATGTGGGCTGTTGGACGATGTGATAAAAATGGAAAACGGAAAGGCGGTATGAAG
>CAZNVL010000041.1:0-19343 GCA_964576565.1 uncultured Flavobacteriaceae bacterium
TTTAATGGCTAATTATTGCAAAAGTAAGGACTAAATTTATTTGCCTTGCAGAAAAAAATTTTTGCCTTAGGGTGTTTGTTTGCTGATAACTTATAGGTGCTCACTCGTTCTGATGTATAAGTGCCTTTTTTAAATGAATATTACAGCAAACATTGCTGATATTCTTTCCATACAAAATCAATCAAATTTTTAATATACGGTTCAGAAAAATTAAACTCTATACCGGCGGTTTGATAAATTTCGGGTATGGATTTTGTGTTGCCAAGTGAAAGTGCGGCTTTGTAGTTGTTCAATGCTTTTACAGGGTTTTCTTTGTATTGCTTCCACATAGCAATGGCGCCTAATTGTGCAAAGCCGTATTCAATATAATAAAAAGGCACTTCGTAAATGTGGAGTTGTGCTTGCCAACGTGTTTTTAAGAATTCTTCCAATCCTTTATGTAGTATGTTTTTTGGTGAAAACCGATGTATAGTTTCTAACCAATAAGTATAACGTTCTTCTATAGTATGATTAGGGTGTTCGTATAACAAGTGTTGAAATTTGTCAATAGCAGCAATCCAGGGCAGGGCATCTATCACACTTTCCAGTTGTTGTTGTTTGGCACGTTGTAAATTTTTTTTATCGGGAAAGAAAATATCCCAATGTTCCATTGTAATGAGTTCCATACTCATACTGGCTAATTCTGCTACTTCACTGGGTGGACTTTTGAAATCTAAAACAGGATAGTGATTGTTCAGAAAAAAATGAACGGCGTGTCCTGTTTCGTGCATCAGAGTTACCAAATCTCTATGTAAGCCCACCGCGTTCATAAAAATAAAGGGAACGCCACTTTTGTAGAGCGGATATTGATAACCGCCGGGGGCTTTACCAATTCTGGAACTTAAGTCCAGATGGTTTAAACGCTGCATTTCTTTCAGACAATCTGCAAAAAATGGGTCTATTTGTTCGAAACATTGAATGCTTTTACGGACGAATTCTTCATCTGTTTCAAAGGGCTTTAATGGATCAAGTCCATACATATCTACTTGTGTATCCCAAGGATAATAATCTTCATTAAGGTTTAATTTCTTTTGACGAATAGAATGGATGTTTTCAATGACGGGGACTATTGTTTTTTCAACGGAGTGATGAAATTGTTTGCAGTCCTGAACGGTATAATCATATCGGCCTAATGCCTGATGCATATAATCTCTGAAATTTTGGAAATCCGCATTTAATGCTACACGATGCCGTAATTGAATTAAATCATTTAATAATGTATTCAGTTTGTCTTTATCTTGTTGTCTTCTGTTGTTGATGAGATAATATACTTCTTTTCGGATATTTCTGTTTTTGTTTTTCAGATAAATGCTGGCTTGTTGAAGGGTCAATGTTTTGCCATCGTATTCAATACTTTGTTGTCCTGTGATTTCTGCGTAATGTTGTTGTAATTCCTGAATTTTGGTTAATAAGGGTACATTTTCATTTCGGAATAATTTAATATCTTTTTGTATATTTTTTTTGAATACAGAAAAGTAATCGGGCGAAAGAGAATTGAAGAATGGTGTTTCAAAAGTTTTATGATTGAGTTGATTTTGTACTACCTGCAGGTGTGGTTCAATTTGAGTAACAAAGTATAGATATTTGTTTTTGAGATTTTCATCGGTGGTGTGTCGGGTCATATTGATATAACGCCAGCCACCTTCTTCTGAAATGCTTGTCAGTAAAGCGTTCCAGTCATAGATAAATTGCAAATAATCGTTGTAATGCTCAAATGATCTTTTTAATAATTCTTCAAAATGAACTTGTAGATCGCTCCATTTTTCAAAGGTAAGATGGGTGTAGTTCATAATTTTATTTTTGCTGGGTTTCTGTTGGGTTTAGTTTGTGTTCGTCGCTATTAGCATTGTTTGATGAGGCAGATGAATGCTTTATCCACATAATTACCTGAGGGTTGTTTTCATATTTTGAAATGTCGGTATTAGAGAGTAAAACAATACAATCCATAAGGGGTAATAAACCAAAAACGCCGCCGGCAGAAGCCGCATAAACAATGGGGACGTGTGCTGCTGTGCCTAAATATACTCTGTGTAAGCCCACACATCCAAAAGGAAATGGGAAAGCAAGGGCTGCAGCCATATAATGATTCTTTGTCCGTTTCAATAATTTTCTTAAAGGATTGGGGAAATAGTGATGCGAAAGTGTTGTGTTTAAAATGGCACAATGTTTAGTGTTATTGTTTGTCATATATATCTGCTCAAAAACAGATGAGTTAAAATGGTTGTGGTGGGCGTGTAAAAACATTTTACAAAAGGATATTAAAATAAAAAGAGCCCCACTAAAGCGGGGGCTCAATTTTACAGGACAAGCATTTTTTAAGAGTAGCATTATTTTAAAGCATTCAGGTATAATTCATTTACTTTTTTCCAGTTAATAACATTAAAAAATGCTGCTACATAATCTGCTCTTCTATTTTGATAATTTAAATAATACGCGTGTTCCCATACATCTATTCCTAATACGGGTATACCTTTTAATTCAGAAACATCCATCAACGGATTGTCTTGATTAGGTGTTGAACCAATTACAAGGTTTTTATGAGCATCTACTATAAGCCACGCCCAGCCCGAACCAAAGCGTCCCATAGCCGCCTGTGAAAATTGTGTTTTAAAATTATCGAAGCTTTGAAAACTCTTAACAATGGCTTGTCCTATTTCGCCTGTTGCTTCTCCGCCGGCATTAGGCGACATTAATTGCCAAAACAAGGAATGGTTGAAATGCCCGCCGCCATTGTTTCTTACAGCGACCGGATAGTTTGAAACTTTTTTGCAAATTTCTTCAATGGTCAGTTTTTCGGCCTCTGTGCCGGCAATGGCCTTGTTGAGATTATCAATATAGGCCTGATGATGTTTGGTGTGATGAATTTCCATTGTTCGTGCATCAATATGCGGTTCTAACGCATTGTACGCATATTCTAATTTAGGTAATGTGAATGCCATATCTGTAAATTTTTGAAGGCAAAATTAGTATTTATTATTTGTTTGTTCAAACCTATAATTAGTTAAAATGTTTGAAAAATTTTGTAGTCCTAAGTATTTAAAAAATTGTTACGACCCATCTGTGTTTTGTTTCTTGCATTTTTTTAGCCGATGAGTAGTAACAATTGATTCAAACAAAACGTGGATGGAGCGCTGTTTTTATGCGTCTACAATAACATCTATCAAAATTTTTGAATTTAAAATCTTTTCTATTTCCTGTTGTATTTTTTGATTTATTTTAGAATAAGGCATATTTTTTAATCCCTTTAAAAGTATTTTATGTAAATAGTACTGATTAATTTTTTTGATATTAGGTTTGATGGGACCTGACAGATATTCTTTAAAGTGAGGTTTCAAAAACGCAAATAATCTATTAGCTGCCTCTTCACTAAGTTTTTCATCTTTACTTTTAATACTAAGTTCATATAATTTTGTAAATGGTGGATAGTGGTGCAATTTTCGTTCATTCAAAATGTATTCGTATAATTTATCATAGTTATCTTCTAAAAACATTTGTAATACCGAATGTTGTGGCTCAAAGGTCTGGATAATCATTTCACCATCTTTCGTGGCTCTGCCGGCCCGGCCGCTTAGCTGAAACAATAATTGAGTCGCTCTTTCAAAAGAACGGAAATCAGGAAAGTGTAAAAGCCCGTCGGCATAAAGTACAGCTACCAGAGTTACATTTGCAAAGTCCAAGCCCTTTGTAATCATTTGTGTGCCGATGAGAATATCAATTTTTTGTTCCTGAAAATTCTGTAAAATGTTTTTATGTGCGTATTTGCTTCTGGTGGTATCCTGATCCATACGGGCAATAGAATAATCAGGGAATAAGCGACGTAATTCTTCTTCAATTTTTTCGGTGCCCCAACCTTTAGTACTAATGTTAGTAGAACCACAAGCAGGACAAGATTGCATTAAAGGTCTCATTGTGCCGCAATAATGGCAAAGCAAATGATGGTGTTGTTTGTGGTATACTATGCTCACATCACAATTCTCACATTTTGCTATCCAACCGCATTTTAAGCATTGTGTAATCGGCACGTAACCACGGCGGTTGTGAAACAGCAAAATCTGTTCTTTTCTACTCAATCTGTCTTGCATTGCTTCAAATAACGGGGGGGTAATCAATGTGTTGTGTTGCATCAAATGATAATACTTTCTTATATCTACTAATTTTTTCCGCACTTTTGCTGTGCCATACTTTTCATTCAGCACGACTTTCCCGTACTTACCGATAGAGCAATTATATAAAGTTTCAACAGAAGGTGTGGCAGATCCTAAAATAACTTTTGTGTTTAATAAATGTGCAAGATAAATAGCCGCATCTCTTGCATTGTAAAAAGGATGTTTTTGTCTCTGACGAAAAGAAGCATCGTGTTCTTCATCAATTACTATCAGCCCCAAATTTTGGAAGGGTAAGAATAATGCTGACCTTGGACCGAGAATAATTTGCGCACAGTTATCTTTTTTAGCCGGGTCCTGTATATCATCTGAAAAATGTAACAGTTTGTTCCAGATTTCAGTGCGTTCATTTTCAGAAAATTTGGAATGATACACATATACAACATTACCAAACACTCTTTTTAATCGTTGAATGAGTTGAGTGGTCAAAGCAATTTCTGGCACCAGATATAAACATTGTTTGCCTTGCTGTAATTGTTCTTTAATCCACTCCATATAAATTTCTGTTTTTCCGCTTCCTGTTTCGCCATATAACAAACAGGTCTGTTTATCTTTAAAATGTTCTTTAATAGATAAAAACGCATTCATTTGCTTGTCGGTGAGCACCGTTTCTTTTTTTTCAAACCAATCCTTGTCTAATCGACTTTCTTCCATTAAAGATTCCACTAAAATGCCTTTTTCTATCAGGGCGTTAACAGCTGCTTTATTTACTCTTTCTGTCAAAATATTTTTTTTAACCGGTGATTTTGCTTTTGACAATTGCAAATAGGCCAAAAGCGCTTCCAACTGCTTAAACGATCGCTTTTCCAACTGTTGGATAATTTCCTGTAATTTTTCAGGATGCTTCCATTCTGTTGATAATTCAAGATATTGTACCATTTTCGGTTTAAACTTCTCTTCAATTTCTTCTTTGAAAAATAAGATATTTTTTTCGGATAAACTTTTAATCACTCCCGGAACACTATATTTTGGAATGATCTTTCCTAATTCTTCTATTTTGACAATGTGCTGATGAACAAGATGGTCTAACACTTTTTGTTCGTTTTGACTCAGTTGGTCAAAAACCTCTTTATCTATTGCAAGATCTTTATTTAATTGAACTTTAGAAATACTTTCAATTTTTAATCCGGAAGGCAGTGCAGCATTCATTACATCGCCCAACTTACTCATATAATAATCGCTGATCCATTTCCAGAATTTTATTTGATATTCAAACACACAGGGGGCATCATCTAATATATATTCAATGTCTTTGGTGGTGTATTCTTTTGGTGGATTTTGATGAATGGCTGCAATAACCCCGGCATAAAACTTTTTTGCACCAAATTGCACGACCACTCTTTTGCCAATAGAAACAGCAGATTTCAAGTTTTCTGGTACAGAATAACAATACGTTTGTGAAATACTTAATGGTATTATAACATCAACAAAGATAGACACGGCACCAAAAATACTAAATATAAGGCGAGTGCTGCATCAATTTTTTACATGCTTTTTCTTTGCAAGATTTATTTAAATTCCTACATTGAGATGCAAATAAATGCCTGCTTTTCCTAAGTGATTAACAGCGCCTTCTATCCGAATTACCAAATCATAATAGGAAATCAGGTCTAATCCAAGCCCATAGCCATAAATCCATCTGTTCGACAAAAAATTGGTTTGAAAATAAAATTTATCCTGAACATACGCCGCATCCAAAAACAAGTTCAGATAGGCATAAAATGGAATGGTATTAAATTGTTGAATTTTCAATCTTTTCAAATGATACACTCGTGGTTTTATTAAACGGAAACGCAAAGCATTTTTAGTCATAAAATACTGCTGTCCATCTATCACATAATATTCATATCCCCGCACCGTATTATTTCCAAACCCAATAGCACGGTTGAAAAAATAGGGAATGGGCTTGTTTTCAGTCCATTTTACATAAACGCCATTCGCCAGATTCAACCAATCATTGATAGCCGTAAATTTTTTAACCGTAGCATATAAAAAGATATTGTTGACATTTTCTATACTGCGAAATCCTATTCCATTTTTGGTAATACTTGCACCAAGTGCCCAGCCCTTCAAAGGATAGTATTGAATATCGGTATTATTGAATACATAAGCATAATATACATAAAAATATTGCAATGTACGAGTGGAGGTGTTTTCAAAGTAAAATGGATTGAGTTTTATGATTGTATCGTTCAACCTCCAGTAATTGTAAGCACTTTCTAATGTATGGCTATCAAAAAATTTTCTTCTGTAAGTGAAGGATAATTTGGCTTCTATTAATTGAACAATATGTTTTTTATAATCCCTGTAAAAAAGCGGCTGATTAAAAACAGTATTATATTGCGTTTCATTGCTTTGTTTGAAAAATAAAGAGGTGCGAACGCCTAAGGTTTGTTGCTGATTGATGTACGGGTTTCTATACACCATTCCATATTTTTCAGAATACCCGCGTTGTACCACTAAAGAAAACTTATCCTTTCTGCCGGTAAAATTTTCATGATCTAACACGAATCCATAATTTATTCTAAACCAATCTTTTGTTTGCCACCATGTATTAAAATTTCTATCCTGTATTTCAAAAATAGGTACCGGCCATATATACCAACGTTCCCGCACGTGTGTGTGTAATTTGATTTTAGTACTATCTATTTTTTCAAAATAAACGGTATCAAGTACAAATAAATTGGTATTAAAAATATTTTGCTGAGAACGAAGCGTTATATACTCTAATCGTTCCGGTGCGACTGTGTCCCCTTGTTTTTTAATAAACTCTCTATCAATAATGGAACGTTTGGTTTTTTTATTACCTTCTATTTCTATGGTGTCAATGTAATAGTATTTTTGCGCCAAAAGAAAAAAAGAATACAAAAAACAAACCACACCATATTTAATCCTTTGCTTATTCATTTTATTGCATACAAAAGTAAGACAAAAACAGGGCATTTTTTAATTCGTAAAAAAATTGCCATATTGCCCCCTCTATGATTTACATCACCCGAAAGGAACATTTTAATGCTGCCCATAAATTATACAATCCACATTGGAGTGTTGAGCAAAACATGAAAGCATTTGGTAAGTGTGCGAATCCTAATTTTCATGGGCACAATTATGAAATTTACATTACCATTAAAGGGAATATTCGTTCAGAAACGGGCTTTGTGATGAATTTATTTGATTTAAGCGATATATTAAAAAACGATATTGTAGAACATTTAGATCACAAAAACCTCAACTTAGAAATAGATTACTTTAAAGTACATTTACCGAGCATTGAAAACTTGTGTGTTTATATATGGAATATCTTAGACCCAAAAATAAAAAAGCACGGTGCACAATTGCATTGTGTCAAAATTCAGGAAACAGATAATAATTTTGCAGAATATTATGGAGAATAAAAAACCGATGATTACCGATTGGGAGGCCTTTGAAAATTATTTTCGTATTGATCTATACAATACGGAAAAAACAAAAATATTAAAAGATGCTTATGAACAAATTCTCAAAGTGGTGGGCGAAGATATTAGCCGTGATGGTTTACTTAAAACCCCTGAAAGAGCCGCCAAATCTATTCAATTTCTCACACACGGGTATCATTTAGATGCTATTGAAATTGTCAAATCGGCTATGTTTGACGAAGATTATTCGCAGATGGTACTGGTTAAAAACATCGAGATATTCAGTTTGTGCGAACACCATTTATTGCCTTTTATTGGAAAAGCCCATGTGGCATATATTCCGAATGGGAAAATTGTTGGATTAAGTAAAATCGCCCGTGTGGTAGATGCGTATGCTCGTCGCTTACAAGTACAAGAACGATTGACGAATCAAATTAAAGATTGTTTGCAAGAAACATTAAACCCACTTGGCGTTGCTGTAGTTATTGAGTGTGCACATCTTTGCATGCAAATGCGTGGCGTACAAAAACAGCACAGTATTACTACTACGTCTGCATTTTCCGGAGTATTTTTAGAAGATGCCACCAGAAAAGAGTTTATTAACTTAATTAAAGATTGATTTTTTGTGAGTAGAACTGAACATGGAATGAATAATCGTTTTATTCAAGAGATAAAGAATGAAGTGCTTGCTTATCTCAAGTTTTTACAAAAAACCCTTTATCTCTTTATAGTATCATAAAAATTTTTCTTGTACATTTGTTCCAAAAAAATTGACAGAAAAATTAGTTGTAATTGATAGCGTCAACCCTGTTGACCTGTACGGCGTCAACGACGAAAAATTAAATGTCATAAGAAAGTATTTCCCTGAATTAAAAATTGTGGCACGCGGGAATACCATCAAGTTAATTGGAACAAATGAAAAAATACTTTTGTTTGAAAAAAAATGGAAACAACTTTTAAATTATTACGATGATTTTGGATACCTTACCATTTCAGTGATTGAAAATCTTATGAATAATACCGAAGAAAAAAAACAAAGAGAAGAAGATTCTAATATCCAGCAGAACATTATTTTGTATGGTAATAATGGTATTGTCATCAAAGCCAGAACACCCAATCAAAGAAAATTAGTAGCGGCTGTTGAAAAACACGATATTGTATTTGCCATTGGGCCGGCGGGTTCCGGAAAAACATACACGGCTGTCGCCCTTGCGGTTCGCGCATTGAAAAACAAGCACGTCAAACGTATTATCTTAACACGGCCGGCTGTAGAAGCAGGAGAAAATCTTGGTTTTTTGCCCGGTGATTTGAAAGAAAAATTAGATCCCTACATGCAACCTATTTACGATGCTCTTGCCGACATGATTCCGTCAGATAAATTGCAACTATATCTTGAAAATAGGACCATTCAAATCGCACCGTTGGCTTTTATGCGGGGACGGACATTAGACAATGCTTTTGTGATATTAGATGAGGCCCAAAACACCACACAAAGCCAAATGAAAATGTTTTTAACCCGAATGGGCAACAACGCTAAGTTTGTCATCACAGGGGATATTACACAAATAGACCTTCCGGGCAAACAACCCTCCGGACTGCTTCAGTCCATTCAATTATTAAAAAACATCAAGGAAATTTCTATTCTGTATCTTGATGAATCTGACATTGTGCGACATCCTTTAGTCCGGCAAATTATTCAACAATATAAATCAATTGAATAATGAAACACCATATTTTATCAGCATTTGAAGCGTCTGTAAAAACCAAACAACAAATTATTTCAAACACAGTATTAATTGAAAAAATAGAACGGCTTACCCATAAAATCATAGAATGCTACAAAAATAAAGGAAAAGTATTGTGGTGCGGAAATGGTGGTAGCGCTGCAGATGCACAGCATCTGGCCGCCGAGCTAAGTGGCAGGTTTTACTATGATCGTCAGCCACTTTATTCCGAAGCATTGCACGTGAATACCAGTTACATTACTGCTGTGGCAAACGATTATAGTTATGAGGAAATTTTTGCACGACTTGTAAAAGCCATGATGCAACCACACGATATTTTAATTGGTTTATCTACCAGTGGAAATTCCAAAAATGTTATCAATGCCCTTATAGAAGCGAAGAAAATAGGCGTACTGACAATAGGCTTTACCGGTGAAAGTGGTGGTAAAATGAAAGATCTCGTGGATATTTTAATCAATGTTCCAAGCAACGACACGCCCCGCATTCAGGAAGCACACATGATGATCGGTCACACGATTTGTCAATTAGTAGAAGAACAACTCTTTCCAAAAAATTAAGATCATGCCCATACCTGCATTAATTTTGGCTGGTGGCCTTGGAACACGATTGAAGCATATAATCCCCGACCTTCCAAAGCCCATGGCCAATGTAGCAGGAAAACCTTTTTTATATTATCTGTTGAAACAATTACAAGTTCAGGGAATAAAAGATGTTTATATTTCTATTGGATACAAAGCCGAAAAAATTACTTCGTATTTTCAAAACAATTTTCATTCGTTAAGAATACACTACATCAAAGAAGACGAGCCACTCGGAACAGGGGGAGCTATTGCATACGCTCTAAATCAAATTCCTTCTGATAAGGTATTGATATTAAACGGAGATACCTTCTTAAATATAGATATAACAACATTCATTCATAATTGTCTGAATAACAATTTGACGCTTTCATTAAAATATGTTCAACAATCTAACAGATACGGATTTGTTGATATTCAAAACAATATCATCTCAGGTTTCTCAGAAAAATCAAGCACTTTAAAGGACGGATGGATCAATGCTGGCGTGTATTTATTAAACAAATATTTTTTTTTGTCCAATATTCCTTCACAAAAAGTTTTTTCATTTGAAAAAGATTTTCTTGAAAAAATCATTCATAAATATCCGGTGCAAACATTTCAAGTAAAAAATTATTTTATAGATATAGGCGTTCCAGAAGATTATTATCAAGCGCAAAAAGATTTTGCTTCTCTTAAACATTTGAACATTGATTCATCATGGACCTTATTTTTAGACAGAGATGGCGTCATCAATAAAAAATTAGAGAACGATTATGTCAAAGCCATTGAAGAATTTAAATGGATAGAGAATGTAAAAGAAGCGTTAAAAATTTTAAGAAAAAAATTTGGTAAAATAATTATAGTCACCAATCAGCAAGGCATTGGAAAGGGCTTAATGACAGAAGAAGATTTAAATAAAATTCACCAACATTTATTGGATACCTTAAAAAAAGAAAATGTTTTAATAGATAAAATTTATTATGCACCACAATTAGAATCAATGAAATCTATTATGCGAAAACCCAATATCGGGATGGCTCTGAAAGCCCAAGAAGATTTTCCGGAAATTAATTTTTCTAAATCAATTATGATTGGGGATAGTTTATCCGACCTACAATTTGCACATAACGCTGGCATGTATGCGGTTTATCTAAAAAACAAAGACGAATCACATATTTCGTATGATTTTCAGTTTCTCAATTTATATGACTTTGCAAAATGCTTAGATGAATGAAGTCAGTGAGTATTATTACACCAACTTTTAATAACGCAGAAACGATTCAGGATTGTGTACAATCTATTTACAATCAATCTTACTTGAAAATTGAACACATTGTGGTGGACAATTGCTCTTCAGATAAAACATTAAACATTATTGAAAAGCATCCTTTTCAAAACAGAACTATCATCTCTGAAAAAGACAATGGGTTATACGATGCTATCAACAAAGGAATTATAGCGGCTACTGGTGAAATAATAGGCATTTTACATGCCGATGATTTTTTTGTTCATACCCAAGTTATTGAAAACATTGTCTCTTTGTTTCACTCGGATTTTCAGGGCGTGTATGCGAATTTATATTATGTGGACAGAAAAAATAAACAAAAGATTATTAGAAAATGGAAAGCAGGGGATTATACTCTATCTTCTTTTTTGTATGGCTGGATGCCGCCACATCCTACTTGTTTTGTAACAAAAAATGTTTATAAAAAAAATGGGCTTTATCGCATCGACTTGGGCACTGCGGCTGATTATGAATGGATATTAAGAAACATGTATAAATACAAAGTTCCGTTTTCGTACGTAGATGATTTTATCATTGCTATGCGAACAGGCGGATTGAGCAATCAATCTTTAAAGAACAGAATTGACGCCAACATCAACGACAGAAAAGCATGGGAAGTGAATCAGTTAAAACCTTATTTTTTTACTTTATATTTAAAGCCCTTACGAAAGATAGTTCAATTTTTTTAATCTGGAAAACATGCGATTATTAGTATTATATGAAGAATTAGCCCCTTATTTTCTTGAAAACATAAAACGGTTTGCTGAACATTTTAAAGTGCCTGTTTTAATTGTAGCGAAAAGTGTAAATCCTGTAGCGCCCTTTCAATTTCAGACCAACTCAAATTTTGTACAAATCATCAACAGAGAAGATTATTCTTTTGAAGATTTATTGAATGAAATAAAGGCATTTCAGCCCACTTGCTTAATGCAGGCAGGATGGATATACAAAGCGTATTTTGAAATTACCAAACAATTACAACTTAAAAGAACTATTCTCCTGATGGATAATCAATGGGAAAATACACTTCGTCAAAACATTGGCAGTATTTATTTTCGCATTAAATATAAATCTTTATTTCACAAAGCATTGGTGCCCGGAACAAAACAAAAGATATTTGCACAACACTTAGGATTCAAAGAAGAAGATATAGAATTAGGATTTTATTGTTGTGATACACCATTATTTGAGCAAGTTTATATTGAAAGACAAAAGCAAAAAAAACGTTATTACACATTTTTATTCATAGGTCGCTATGCCCCTGAAAAAAATATTACTATGCTGTGGGAAGCATTTGCAGAAGTGTGTAAAGAAAATTCTCATTCATGGAAATTATTGTGTGTAGGAAAAGGCAATATACAACCCTTTCAACATCCACAAATCAAACATCTGGGATTTATTCAACCACAGGAATTGCCAGATATATTACTAAAAACAGATGTGTTTGTATTGCCCAGTATTTTTGAGCCATGGGGAGTGGTAGTACACGAAATGACAACAGCAGGATTACCGGTAATAAGTTCTGCAAAAGTAGGGGCAAATGAGTTTTTTGTACATCATAAAAAAAACGGATTTGTTTTTTCTCCCACTAATAAACAAGAATTGAAAAAGTACATTCTTCAAGTGATACAAATGAGTGATGCAGATTATTTTGAAATGTGTAAGCTAAGTTATCAATTCTCCCAACAAATAAATTCTGAAAAGTGGATACAAAAAATTTATCATCTTTGCAATGTATGAAAACACATATTTTAATTACAGGTGGAGCAGGAAACATCGGAAGTTCACTCGCCAGAAAACTCGCTGAAAATCCTAAATACCACCTTGTGATAGTAGATAATTTAAGTACAGGAAGCGAGCGTAAAATTCCCATCTCGCCTCATCACAACATACACTTTATTAAAGCAGATTGTAATCAGTATCAGGATATTGCAAAAGTTTTTTTTCAATTTTCTTTTGATTATGTTTTTCATTTTGCAGCAGTGGTAGGTGTAAAACGTACACAAGAAAATCCATTGAATGTTTTAAATGATATAAAAGGTATTGAATATATTCTTGAACTTTCCCGTATTTCTGGAGTAAAAAAGTTTTTCTTTTCATCCTCATCAGAAGTTTATGGCGAACCAGTAGAAATACCTCAAAAAGAATACAGCACGCCGCTGAATTCCCGTATTCCTTATGCAGTAGTGAAAAATGTAGGGGAATGTTATTGTCGTTCTTATTATCAGGAATATTCATTGCCGTACACTATTTTTCGTTTTTTTAATACGTATGGTCCATATCAAACCACCGATTTTGTGATTCCAAAATTTTTAGTCGCCGCTTTGAAAAACGAGCCCATTACTATTTACGGAGATGGCTCCCAGTCCAGAACATTCACGTATATTGATGACAATGTAGATACGATGATTAAAATTTTAGAAAACAATTTATTAGACAATGATATTATCAACATTGGAAATGATGAAATGATCAGTGTATTAGAATTAGCCAACAGAATAAAGTTAATAACAAAATCAAAGTCAAAAATCTTGTTTTTACCGCCCTTAAAAGAAGGAGATATGACAAGACGAATGCCAGACAATTCTAAGATGCGAAGTATTCTTAATCGCCCCTTGATTTCACTAGAAGAAGGTATCCAAAGATTGCTGAATAATCCTGAATTTTTACAACTGAATAACATTCGTTCTTTATGTGCGGAATAGCTGGTGTATTGACCAATGATAATCGTCTCCATCACAGAGACATTACTTCTTCAATGATTCAAACTTTAAGACACAGAGGTCCTGATGCCGAAAACGTTTTACAACTAGATGAATTTTGTTCAGTAGCGCATTCCAGATTAAAAATTATAGATCTGAGCGATGCGGCTAATCAACCGATGATGTGCTATCAAAACCGCTATGTCATTGTTTTTAATGGGGAGATATATAATTACAAGCAATTAAAATTAGATCTTCAACGAGTAGAGTTTAAATCGCAACACAAAGCTTATCCTTTTCAAACACAATCGGATACAGAAGTGATACTGGCGGCTTATCACCGATGGGGAAAAGATTGTGTCAAATATCTGGATGGCATGTTTGCTTTCGCTATTTATGACACACACACACACGAACTCTTTTTAGCAAGAGATAGACAGGGTAAAAAACCATTGTATTATTTTTTTAATAATAACACATTTGCTTTTGCATCTGAAATCAGAACATTATTGCAATCGGGTTTATCTTCGTGTACACTCAATACCGCTCAACTCTATGATTATTTTCAATACCAAACTTCGTTTGCACCACACACATTGATTAATGATATTTATTTATTAGAACCTGCCAGCACTTTAATAGTCCAGTTTAATTATCAAGGTAAACTGGAATTATATAAAAACAAGTATTGGCACTATATTCCAGATAAGCTACTTCAAAGTAGTGATATTTCTTATGAGGAAGCAAAGAGAAGAGTGAGAGAATTATTATTTACGGCCGTTGAAAAGAGATTAATCAGCGATGTGCCATTAGGGGCATTTTTATCCGGCGGAATAGATTCTTCAGCAATCGTTGGTATTATGAAAAATTTTTCATCTTCAGAAGTAAATACTTTTCATGTAACCACTGATGTTGAGGAGTTTTCTGAAAATGAATACGCAGAGAATTTATCCAAAATTTATGGCACAAAGCATCAAAACATTGTATTGAAACAAAAAGAAGTATTGGAACTGATTCCAGAAGCGTTAGAAAAAATGGATTATCCCACCGGAGATGGAATCAATACTTATATTGTATCAAAGTACACCAAACTATCAGGGATTACCGTTGCTCTTTCGGGAGTAGGCGGCGATGAACTTTTTGCAGGATATCCGCAATTTAAAATTTTAAAGCAGTTTCACAATTTGGACATTGTTGATTTTTCCGGAATAAGACAATTAATAGCCCAATGTATTCCAGATAATTTATTTTCAAATGCCTATCGTCTGAAAATTTTAATGCAGTCCGATTCGCTAAGCGTTAGTAAGCTATTTCCATATTATCGCCATTTTTTTAGTTTTAAAAATATTCCATTAGATAACAATTACCGGGTTTCTCATTTTGATTATTTTAATTCAAATAAAGATTTAATCCATAACAAGCATATACTGAGTTATATTTCCTTACTTGAAATGTATCATTACATGCAGCATGTATTATTGAGAGATACCGATCAAATGTCCATGGCTCACGCATTAGAAGTAAGAGCGCCATTTTTGGATGTTGATTTAACGAGATTTGTATTATCATTGCCAGATGAATATAAATATCCGGTAAGTCCTAAAAAGTTATTGACAGAATCTATTAAAGATGTTTTGCCAATAGATATTATCAATAGAAAAAAAATGGGCTTTGTATTACCATTTCAACTTTGGATGCGAAAGGAATTGAAAAATTTTTGTGATGAAAAATTAAAATCATTTTCAGAGTATTCGTTTATCAATAAAGAAAAAATTAACCGGGAATGGAAAATGTATCAAGCATTTAAGCATCATAGATGGTACTTATTCTGGCATTTAGTGGTATTACAAAACTGGATTGAAAAAAATAACATTAATGTGAAATGAAACTGAAAGTTGTGATACTTATTGATTGGTTTTTACCCGGTGATAAAGCCGGAGGGCCGGTGCGGTCAGTGTATTCTTTAATTAAAGCATTACAGGATAAAATTGAATTTTATGTGATTACGATGAATACTGATATTTTTTCGGATAAAGCATATTCCTTAAAAGCCAACGAATGGACAAAATACGAAGATATTAATGTATATTATTTTTCAAAACAAAATTTTAATATCAGAAATTTGATTAAGGTGATTAGTGAAAAACAGCCGAATGTGCTATACATCAACAGTTTCTGGTCATTTAAATTTTCTATTTTGCCTTTGCTATTGAAAAAATTAAATAAAATTTCCATCCCGATACTTTTGGCACCAAGAGGCATGTTAGAATCGGGGGCATTAAATATCAAGTCCTTCAAAAAGAAATGGTTTCTTGTTGTTTCAAAATGGATAGGATTGCATAAGGGTATTCTGTTTCACGCTACCAGCGAAGATGAAAAAAAAGCCATATTAAAAGTATTCCCCAATAACCCAACCGTTGTAATATCTAATTTGTCTTTTGTAAACCCAGTATTTCAGGAGATAAATAAGGAAAAAGGGATCTTAAAGTTATTTTATTTATCCCGTATCTGCGAAGTGAAAAACTTACATTTTGCTATTCAGATATTGAGTAAAATAAGCATTCCCGTAAGCTATAAAATAGAATATCACATTTACGGCAACAATGAAGAAAAAGAATACTTTCGTCACTGTAAAGAACTTGCCAAACAGTTACCACCTAACATTGAATATGTTTACAAAGGGGTGTTAAACTTTCAGGAGGTGCCCAATACCATTCATCACTATCATGCCTTGTTCCTTCCGACTAAAAATGAAAATTTTGGTCATGCTATTGTAGAAACATTAAGTTGCGGAAGGCCTGTTATTATTAGTAATTGTACGCCGTGGAACGATATAAATGAACACCATTGCGGCTATGCATTAGAATTAAAAGAAGAAAAATTTATAGAGACAATAAATAATATTCTTGAAATGGATAATGCCGAATTTCAAAGAATGTGCAGGAATGCAAAAACATATATTGAACAAAAATTAAATAAGGAGTTCATCCTATCTGAATATTTAAAATTATTTGAATATGCAGCAAAATCAGCACACCATTGATTTGTCAAAATACCGTAATGATTGGTATTATCCCGGCAATTTGTGGAAGAGATTGATCTGGTATTTAATAGGCGAATGTCTTGTTAATTCAATGATTCCGGGAAGTGTGTGGAGGGTTATATTGCTAAAGTTATTCGGGGCAAAAATTGGAAAAGGAGTGGTCATTAAACCTTATGTAAAAATTAAATATCCATGGAAATTAAAAATTGGCAACTACACCTGGATAGGAGAACAGGTGTGGATTGATAATCTTGGTGAAGTAAAAATTGGGAACAATGTTTGTATTTCACAAGGAGCAATGTTGTTGTGTGGTAATCATAATTACAAGAAAGTAACATTTGACTTAATTGTGAGAGGCATTGTAATTGAAGATGGTGCATGGGTGGGAGCAAAAGCTGTTGTTTGTCCCGGAGTGGTAGTAAAATCACATACCGTTATTACAGTCGGAAGTATTGTCATTCAAAGCACCGAGCCATATAGTATTTATCAAGGGAATCCGGCGACTAAAATCAGAGAAAGAATTATAAATGGCGAGGCATAAACTTTTTTGTTATTTTTTTATTATGTATATTTGCCTTTCAGTATATGAATTTTCTTAGAAACAGATTATATTTTTTATTTCTGTTGTTTTATTCTTTTTGGGATTATGCGCAGCTAGGATATTCTTTAGTAAATACGGCTGCCTTTTGCGGTTGTAATGGTTCGGCATCTGTATCAATTACTTCCGGGGTGGCACCGTATTCATTTACTTTGAATGGTGTTCCTACTTCTACGAATGTATATAATGCTTTATGCCCGGGTACTTATACTTTGTTTGTTCAGGATAGCAATATACCAATATCAGATACTGTAACCATTTATTTTACTATTGCCGATAGTATTTTCAAAGACACCATTCTGGCAAAAGATGGCTGTAACGCCCTTGCTTCGGCTAGTATTGTTTTAAATGGAGGAATTGCGCCTTATTCGTATACTATTTTACCATCCGGAACATCACAAAGTTTGACTTTAACTAATTTAAGTGCGGGCACATATACATTTCTTGCGATAGATAATGCGGGGTGTTCTTTGACCAATACCTTTGCCGTCAATAACTATTCGGCTATTTCTAACTTCTCAATGTCTGCCGCACATACAAAAGTTGGGTCGACGGTAAATTTTACAAACTTAAGTGAATATGCGTCTGCTTTTTTATGGGATTTTGGAAATGGGAATACCTCTGCCTCGTATGATGCGGCTGAAACATATACAACTCAAGGTGTTTATCCGGTTAAATTAGTGGCCTACATCGGCACATGCAGCGATACTTCTTCAAAATGGCTGTATATCACTGATGAATTATGGATTTCTATACCCAATATTTTTACACCTAATGAGGATGGTGTTAATGATTTATGGGCCATATCTTTTATAGGGGCGTTAGATATGAATTTACAGATATTTAATCGCAATGGCATCAAATTATACGAAAGCAATGGAACAGGGGTACAATGGGATGGAAGAACATTGAGCGGAGAACCTGTTCCAGAAGGAACGTATTTTTATGTACTGGAAGTGACAGATGTAAACCATTCTGTACAACACTTTAATGGAAATATTACTTTAATGCGTTAAACGAATCATCATCGTGACAGAAAAATGTATTGTTAGCTTCAGTGGTGGTAAAGACAGTGTGTGCGCACTTCATAACACTTTAAAAAAACAAAAAAGAAAAGTAGATTTTTTGTTTGTAACAGTAAATAAATCTACACAGCGTGTGAATATGCATGGTGTGCGTAAAGAATTAATTACGCGTCAGGGACTTTCAATAGGCATTCATACAAGAAAATTATATCTTCCGGAAAATGTTTCGATGGAACTCTACGCTAAAATGATGGAAGCAGAGATGTTATTGATGAAACAAAGAGGCATCCATTCTGTCATTTTTGGGGATATATTTTTAGAAGATCTGAAAAAATACAGAGAAGAACAATTAAGCACAATAGGATTAAAAGCAGAGTTCCCACTATGGAATAAAAATACTACCGAACTTTTTAAAACTTTTTTAGAACTCGGATATAAGGCAAAAATTGTGAGTATTAATTTAAATAAGTTAAGTAAAGATTTTTTAGGAAAAGAATTGAGTATGGAATTATTAAATATACTGCCAGAACAGGTAGATGTGTGCGGCGAAAATGGAGAATATCATACTTTTGTGTACGATGGCCCGATATTCCATCATCCTGTAAAATTTGAAGTAGGTGCAATTGTTGAAAAAGCATATATACATAGTGGAATAGAATACCCTTATGCTTTTTTAGATTTAATACCTATTGATTAGATTTTATTTTTTATGTAAGATTTTTCACACAGTTAAAGATGGTTTTTAGTTAAAAAATGTTTTTAATTTTTTGAGAATAATACTTCTACAC
>CAZNVL010000042.1:0-19109 GCA_964576565.1 uncultured Flavobacteriaceae bacterium
CTCTTTGCGCTATTCCTTGAAAAACCTTGTGTGAAGAGATACGTAAATTGTGACAGACGGCTATTTTCGTGGAATCCGCAAAGTAAATACCTGTTTCTGTTCCGCGCCGATACATTCTTAAAAATATAAAAACAAACTTCTCGGTATTCGTTAAACAAAGCGGTTGTAAGAAACTTATTCAAAATAATGGCATGATAGTAAGCACGGAAGCATTTTATATGAGAGAGGTGATAGAAGATTTAAGATAGAAAGGTGAGTAATTAAGCACTTACAAAAACAATACTTCAACAACTTATTGTTATTTTTTTGATCCCGAACTCAGGTTAATTATTTTTCTTTTTATTCTGTAACTATATCCACAAAGCATAACAAAAGAATAAAGTGCTTTTAAATAAAAAAATGATTTTAATCAATTTTCTATATTTAGAATAATTTTAAATAAATAAAAATCTTAAAAAACCCTAAATTTTTCTTGCTTCGTAAAACTTAAATACAATATATTTGCCCCCACTAAAAATTTCTTGTGGACAGTCATTGGAACATTTTAGTTCAAATCTCAACAAAACTTTCTCAAAAACGCTTTGTAAATAAACCCTCTCAACCGTCCTTTTCAACTTCTAATTCAATCTCTCAAAATATCTGGTCTATGAATTTCAAAAGTATCGTTTGTTTATTTTTCTTTTTAGCAAGTCAATTGTTCTTAGCACAAAATGCCGATAATGGTGCTAAACTATTCAAACAAAATTGTGCCGTTTGCCACGCCTCACATACCGATCAAAAATTAACCGGTCCCGGATTAAAAGGCGTGTTTGACAGAGTGCCCAAGCCCGCTGACGAATGGCTCATTAAGTGGATTTTGAATAACGAAAAACTCATCAAATCCGGCGATGCGTATGCGAATAAAATTTATAATGATTTCAATAAAGCCGCCATGACCGTATTTGAAGGTCAGCTGAGCGAAAACGACGTAAAAGATATTTTGGCCTTCTTAAAAGCTCCACCGCCCGCTGCAAAAAATGCCCCCGTAGCACAAGCTGCTTCTAATCAAGCTACTTCTACCGAAGAAACTAAAAATAAAGGAAGCAATTATCTTTTAATTTTCCTTGTATTATTTGTATTGGCAGTGCTTTGGATTTCCTTACGCAATGTGCGCATTGCGATGGAAAACGTAGTAAATGCTAAAACAGGTAAGCCAACTTATGAACCCAAAACAATCAGCGAAGAAATTAAAGAATGGTTAATTAAAAACAACAGATTAGTATTTGTTGCTTCCATTATTATAGTATTTATTGGAATGAAATCGTGCTGGGATGCTTTATGGAAAGTAGGCGTATATTACGATTGGAAAAAACAAAAAGGATATAAGCCCGAACAACCGATTAAATTTTCCCATAAAATTCACGCCGGTGATAATGAAATTGCCTGCCAATATTGCCACAATAGTGTTGAAAAATCCAGACATTCCGGAATCCCCACTGTAAATATCTGTATGAACTGCCACAAAGGTATTCAGGAAGGCCCCACAACCGGTAAAACAGAAATTGCAAAAATTTACGCTGCCGCTGGCTACGACCCTGCTACTGGCAAATACGACCCTTCAAAAGCCAATCCCATTCGTTGGATAAAAGTATATAACCTCCCCGACCATGTTTATTTTAGCCATCAACAACACGTTGTAGTCGGTAAATTAGAATGCGAAAAATGCCACGGCAATGTAAAAGAAATGGATGTAGTAGAACAAAAAAATCCACTCACCATGAAATGGTGCATCAACTGCCATCGTGAAACCGAAGTTCAAATGGCCGGCAATCCTTATTACGACCGCCTACACGCTTACTTAAAAGAAAAATATAAAGGCAAAAGAGATGTCAAATTCACCGTTGAAAAAATCGGCGGGTTAGAATGTGGTAAATGCCATTACTAAAATTTTTAATTAAAAAAAGGAATTATGATGCAAAATACAAATAATAATTCAAAACCCAAAAAATACTGGAGAGGATTACCCGAACTCCACCAAAGCGAAGAGTTCTTAAAACAATCTGAAAATGAATTTGCCGAAGAATTACCAATTGGTGAAACTTCGCAAGAACCATTGAAAACGACAAGAAGAGATTTTTTAAAACTCATGGGCTTTAGCACCGCCGCAGTGGCACTAGCATCCTGTGAAACGCCCGTAAACCGTGTAGTCCCCTATGTTGTAAAACCAGAAGAAATTATCCCCGGTGTACCCAACTACTACGCTTCTACCTTTTATGATGGACACGATTTTGCTTCTATCCTTGTAAAAACCAGAGAAGGCCGCCCTATTAAAGTAGACGGTAATGAATTGTCTTCCATCAATAAAGGAAAAACAACCGCCCGAACACAAGCGTCTATCCTTGGACTATACGATGGTGCAAGGTTAACAGCACCGCTCATTAACGGAAAAAGTACCAGCTGGAAAGAAGTGGATACACAAGTAAAAAAAGCACTTGGAGAAGGTTCCGTGCGATTATTAACTTCCACAGTTATTAGCCCTTCTCTTAAAAATTTAATACAGGAATTATCCGCCACTATTAGCGATTTCAAGCATATTCAATGGGACGAAGTATCCTATTCTGCCATTCGTTCTGCTCACCAAAAATTAATCGGCCAATCCATTATCCCCGAATACCATTTTGATAAAGCCAAAGTAATTGTAAGTATTGCCTGCGACTTTTTAGGTAATTGGCTCAATCCCGTTGAATTTTCAAGAGAATATGCGCAGAACAGAAAAGTTTCCAAAGCATCTTCTGAAATGAACCGTCATTTCCAATTTGAATCCAACTTGTCTCTGACAGGAGCAAATGCGGATTATCGCTACATGGTAAAACCTTCTGAATTTGGAAAAGTTTTAGTAGCACTTTACAATGCGGTAGCCGAAAAATTAGGTTCATCTAAACTGACAGACGCCGGTATTCAAGACAAAACATTATGGAGTGCAATTGATAAAGTAGCAAAAGAATTGGTAGAAAATAAATCCCGTTCCTTAGTAGTTTGTGGTGTAAACGATGAAAATTTACAAGCATTGACGATTGGAATTAATCAATTGCTGGAAAATTACAATAATACAATTGATACCAATATAACTTACAATTTAAAATCTGGTAATGATGCCGATTTTCTATCACTGATTGATGAAATGAACGCTGGAAAAGTAAAAACAATCCTTACCTATCAGGTCAACCCATTGTATTCTGCCCCTGCATTCACAAAGTTTGCCGACGCATACTCAAAAGTGAACAATAGAATACACGCTTCCAATTATTTAGATGAAACCGCTCAAAAAGCCACTATTGTATTAGCGAACCATCACTATTTAGAATCCTGGGGCGATGCACAACCCAAATCCAATGTATATACCTTGCAACAACCCGTTATTCGCCCGGTATTTACAGCACCAAAATATGAAGGAACCCGCCAATTTGAAGAAAATCTTTTAATTTGGACAGGAAAACAAGAAGATTATTATACTTATATTAGAAATTACTGGAAAAACAACTTATCTACTTTACAAAACCAAGATACCGATTTTGAAAATTTCTGGGTTAATTCATTGCATGATGGAGTTTTTGAACCGACTACAACATCCAAAGCACCTGAAACACCTCAAAAAGCAGAAAAATCTACCCAAGAAAAGAATACTACAGAAACACCATCCGAAACAAAAGCAGACATTTCTGAATTTGCTTCTAAAGCACTTGCTACAAAATCTGCTGAATTTGAGTTGATGGTATATGAGAAAGTAGGAATGGGTAATGGTTCACAAGCAAATAACCCATGGTTAATGGAACTTCCGGATCCAATTTCAAAAGTAGTATGGGACAACTATATCACCGTTGCACTGGAAGACATGGATAAATTCGGCTTTGAAAAAATGCTGCGTCAGGATAAAGATGGAAGTATTGCTACAATTGAACTAAACGGAATTCAGGTAGAAGTGCCCGTGCTTCCTCAACCCGGACAAAAACCCGGGACTATTGGATTAGCATTGGGGTATGGTCGCCATGCAGAAACTCTGAGAGTAGCTCATAAAGTAGGTGTAAATGCATTCCAATTTATTCAAAATAATAACGGACACTTTTCCAATGTAGCAGTAGGTTTAAAAATTTCTAATACTGGTAAAAAGCACGAGTTTGCACAAAATCAATTACAACACACCGTAATGGGAAGAGAAGAGTGGATATTAAGAGAGGTTTCTCTTCCAGAATTCAAAGAAAAAGACAAAGAAGCATTTAACCCAACAGCAGCGCTTTTAACAGCAGAAGGTAAAAAGCCCGTTACAGAAGTTGATTTGTGGGATGCCCATCCCCGTCCGAATCATAAATGGGGTATGACGATTGACATGAACGCTTGTATAGGTTGTTCGGCCTGTGTAGTAGCATGTTCTATTGAAAACAATGTTCATGTAGTCGGTAAAGAAGAAGTGAGAAAAACCAGAGACATGTTCTGGTTAAGAATTGACCGTTACTATTCTTCTGATATGACCAGAAAGAAAGCCGAAGAAGAAGGAGTGGGCTACAAAGAAATGAATCTGGAAATGGAAAATCCTTCAGCCAATCCGAAAGTTACTTTCCAGCCCATTATGTGTCAACATTGTAATCATGCCCCTTGCGAAACCGTTTGCCCCGTGTTAGCCACAGCACATAGCACCGAAGGATTAAATCAAATGGTTTACAACCGTTGTATTGGTACGCGTTATTGTGCGAACAACTGTCCTTTCAAGGTGCGTCGTTTTAACTGGTTCAACTACGCAGAAAACTGGCGATTTAAAGAGGTGAATCCAGCCGCACAAGAGCTAAGCAGAATGGTGCTCAACCCAGATGTTACTGTGAGAAGCAGAGGAGTCATTGAAAAATGCTCTATGTGCCAACAACGTATTCAGGCAGGCAAATTACAAGCTAAAAAAGAAAACAGAACATTGCAAGATAAAGATATTCAAACGGCCTGTCAGCAAGCATGTCCTACGAATGCCATTATTTTTGGTGATTTGAATGATGAAAATTCAGAAGTAGTTGCATGGAGAAAAAATGAAAGAAACTATTTATTACTCGAAGAATTAGGTATTCGCCCCACCGTTTCTTACTTATTAAAAGTCCGTAATGTAGAAGAGCCCTTATTAGATTGGAATGAAGAATTATGGTTAGAGAAAAAAGATAAAAAAGAAACAAAAAAAGAAGCACATCCTAGTGAATCATAACAAGAACTTAAAATAAAAAATTATGCACGCAGAATCAGAAATAAGAACGCCCCTGATATTGGGCAATAAGACCTACAAAAAAATCACAGAGGATATTATCGCACCGATTGAAGGGAAAACCAGTAAATGGTGGTATTTTTTATTTACCGTGGCTGTACTAACGGCTCTGTGGGGAATAGCATCGTTTACTTATACGATTGGTGAAGGTATTGGAACATGGGGCTCAAACAACTCTGTAGATTGGGCGTGGGATATTACCAACTTCGTTTGGTGGATTGGTATTGGACACGCCGGCACCTTAATCTCGGCAGTTCTTTTGCTGTTCAGACAAAAGTGGAGAATGGCTATTAGCCGTGCCGCCGAAGCAATGACCATCTTCGCCGTCATCAATGCGGGCTTATATGTTTCTTTACACACCGGGCGTCCATGGGTGGACTACTGGTTGTTTCCATTACCCAATCAATTTGGTTCATTGTGGCCGAACTTTAATTCTCCTTTATTATGGGACGTTTTTGCAGTTTCAACTTACATGACCGTTTCGATTGTCTTTTGGTATATTGGTTTAATTCCTGATTTTGCTACTATCCGAGACAGAATGGTACATAAGGGATGGAAGAAGTTTTATAGTATATTAAGTTTTGGCTGGGGCGGAAGAGTAAAGCACTGGCAACGTTTTGAAGAAGTTTCATTAGTATTAGCGGGACTTTCTACACCGCTTGTATTTTCAGTGCACTCCATCGTATCTTTTGACTTTGCCACATCTATCTTACCGGGCTGGCATACGACTATTTTCCCGCCTTATTTCGTTTCCGGCGCCGTATTTTCTGGGTTTGCAATGGTATTAACTTTAATGTTAGTAGTTCGGAAAGCATATAAATTAGAAGAGTACTTAACCATCAAACATATTGAATACATGAATATACTTATAATAGTAACCGGTTCTATTGTAGGAGTGGCTTATTTGACAGAACTGTTTATGGCATGGTACAGTGGTGTTGAATTTGAGCAATATGCTTTTTTGAATAGAGCCACCGGACCAATGGCTTGGAGTTATTGGGCAATGATGACTTGTAATGTGATTTCACCACAATTGTTTTGGATTAAGAAAATAAGAACATCTATTTTAGCAACCTTTATTTTATCCATTGTTGTAAATATTGGTATGTGGTTTGAACGTTTTGTAATTATTGTTCCGACATTATGTAGAACGTTCTTGCCTTCCTCCTGGGCGACTTATACACCTACTTTTGTGGATGTTGGAATGTTTATTGGTACATTAGGATTTTTTGGTACGTTATTCCTGTTATTCTCCAGATATTTCCCTGTTATTGCTATTGCTGAAACCAAAACAATTCTGAAAACTTCGGGGGAAAATTTCAAGAAATTAGCAGCAGAACATAAGCACCAAAATGTTGAACAACATTAATTAAAACTTAATCAGTATGTTGAAGAAAAATAAAATTCATTTAATATTCGGAGATGAAGAGCCGCTAATGAAGACGGTTCATCAATTAAGACAAGCGGGTATTCGCATAAAGGATGCGTTTACACCATTTCCTGTGCATGGATTAGATGCAGCGATGGGAATACCAAGAACGAGAATTGCCATTGCATCTTTCTTGTTTGGTATCACAGGAACGTCATTAGCTACTTTAATGATGTGGTACATGATGATTTATGATTGGCCTAATGATATTGGAGGTAAACCTAATTGGGCCTATTACTATAATGTTCCTGCATTTATACCCATTACATTTGAAAGTACAGTATTTTGTGCAGCACATTTAATGGTATTAACCTACTTACTTTCTTCATGGCTATTACCAGGCGTGCCACCCAAAAATCCAGATCCAAGAACAACCGACGATAAATTTATGTTGTATCTTGAATTAACAGACGAACAAACCAAACAAGCAGAAGAGATTGCAAGAAAAAATGGTGTAGAAGAAATCAATCATAAAGGCGAACTTTACATTGAACCTAAATACTAAAATTTTATGAAACAAACGTGGTTTATATCTATACTATCAGGAACACTACTTCTTGCTTCCTGTACAAAAAAGAATGTGAACAGTCCGGGATTTGAGTATATGCCCGATATGTACAGATCTGTAGGTCTGGAGTATTATCATGCTATTACCGTAGATGGTGATACTATCTGGGGCGCTATGTTACCGCCTGAACATGCTGTTGCAAGGGGATATAAGCCCTATCCTTATCCCAATACAGCAGAGGGATATGAGTTAGCAGGACAAAATCTGAAAAATCCAATTCCATATTCAGAAGAAGTTGTAAAAGAAGGAGAAGTATTGTATACTAAATATTGTGTGCATTGTCATGGTGCGAGCGGTCAGGGCGATGGGAAAGTAGCAGCGAAATTACCCGGTCCGCCACCACCTTATACGAGTGCTAATCTTATAAATTTACCTGAAGGTAAAATGTTTCATACGATTACTTATGGAAAAGGTTTAATGGGTTCTCATAACTTTTTAAGTGTAGAAGAAAGATGGAAGTTAGTACATTATATTCATAAATTACAAGGTAAATCTGAAAACAACTCCTCTGTAACATCAACAGATTCTACTCAAACCAATTCTAAAAAATAAAGGTATGCATATCAATAAAGAAAAATTACAATTTGTGTTTGATGCTAAAGCCAAGACATTTGCTTATGCGCTAATGGGCGTTGGGCTGATAAGTATTATTGCTATGTTTATAGTAGATGGTCAGCATCATGCAGAACACTATCATTTGAACAGAGCATGGGCGAATGTTTTCTCAGGCGCCTTCTTTTTTGCCGCATTAAGTTTGGGAGCCGCTTTCTTTTTAGGTATGCAGTATGCTGCCGAAGCCGGCTGGGCAACTACCATTAAACGCGTGATTGAATCAACTGCAATGTATTTGCCCTATGGACTAAGCTTTTTATTCTTATTATTTATTTTAGGACAATTGCATGTGCACCATATTTACCACTGGATGGCAGAAGGCATTGCAGATCCTTCAAGTCCTAAATATGATCCTGTTATTGCAGGAAAAATTGGTTACTTTGGATGGTTTTGGTGGTTGAGAACCATTCTCTACATAGTGGGCTGGACTTGGTTTACATGGCAATTGAGAAAAAACTCCTTAGAGGCAGATAAATATCCGTTAGGGGGAGATAATCATTCGTACCATTGGAAGAATGTGAAATTAGGCGCCTGGTTTATGGTAGTGTTTGCGGTAACATCTTCTACTTCTGCGTGGGATTGGGTAATGAGCATTGATACACATTGGTATTCCACTTTGTTTGGTTGGTACACTTTTTCCGGATTATGGATCAGTGCCATTAGTTTTATGACACTTTTAATTATCTGGTTAAGAAAAAATGGGTATTTAGAGTTTGTTACAGAAAGCACTATTCACGATATGGGTAAATGGATGTTTGCTATCTCCTTTTTATGGACCTATTTGTATTTCTCTCAGTTCATGCTAATTTGGTATGCGGATATTCCAGAAGAAGTAACGTATTTTCAAACTCGTTGGGAAAGTTATAAGTCCTTAATGTGGTTTGTATTGTTTGTGAATTTTGCATTCCCAATGGTATTATTGATGAGTAGAGATTCAAAGAGAAATTTTAATTTCCTTGCCTTTGTGGGTGCTATTGTATTTATTGGACACTATTTAGATGTGATTATGATGGTGATGCCCGGTACAGTGGGTAAGCATTGGACAGGCATTAGCTGGATGGAAATAGGAACCTTTATGTTTTTCCTTGGTGTATTCTTATTTGTGGTATTGAAAAATCTGGAAAAAGCCCCCTTGTTAGTCAAAAACCATCCATTCCTGGAAGAAAGTTTGCATTTGCATACTTAAAAAGATAAAGCCCCTTTTTCCTTAAAAAAGAAAGGGGACTTTTTTTATTTTTATTTCTCATCTTAAAGTTTTTCTACAATTGAAGGTTTATCCATTTCTTATTATTTAAACTACTTACAACAAATATTTCATACATTTACAGCCCCTTTCTAAAAAATACTATCATAAAAATCAAATACTTATGGAGAGTAAATTGACTAAAGCAGATATTGTAAGAGAGATTACACAAAAAACCAAAATGCGGGAAGAAGATGTACAATACATAATTGAAGAATTTATGAAAACCATTAATCGCGGGCTAACAAAAGGACAAAACATTTATCTTCGTGGATTTGGCACTTTTTATCTTAAAAAACGAGCACAAAAAATTGGAAGAGATATTAAAAATAATAAACCCGTTGTTATCCCTGAACACTATATTCCTGCATACAAGCCGTCTCAACTGTTGATTGAAAAGGTCAAAAAATTGAAAGTCGTTTCTCTGAAAGATAAAAAGTAAATTACACAGAATGCCCTCTAAAAAAATTTCTCCATTACACCTTCTGATTTTTGTTTTGTTTCTTTCAATTGTTTTTTTGCTTTTATTCTTACCTACTACTTCTTCCAAAAGCAAACCCATTGTAAATGTTTCCACAATTGACACCAGTCAATCTTTGAATCTGGAAATCTTTAAACAAAAAGATAAAGAATTAGATCTGCTTTTGAAAACATTTAGTGATAAAAAAATCTCTCTTGATTCATTGCTGTTGGTGTTAAAGCAAAAAAAACAACCCTCCTTATTAGCTTACTTTGAAGAAATAAAATATCTGAATTCTCCTATAGACACTGTGTGGTATTATTTGGGCAAGAATTATTACAATGCACTAGGATTTAGTTCGGATGCTTCGGAGGCACAGGATTTGTTGGCTTCTGCCGCCCGTTGTTTTAATAAGGCACTTTTGTACAATAATCAAAACACCAATGCACGGATTATGCTTGCTTCCTGCTATGTTCAAAGTAACAACCCGATGCTGGGTGTTCAAATGCTTAAAGAAATTGAGAAAACAGATAGCAATAATGTTTTGCTTCAGATGCAACTGGCAGAATTTTCGCTTCGTTCCAATCAGATTGAAAAAGCCATTCAGCGGTATGAAAAATCCCTCCAGTTAGACAGCAGTAAAATTGAAATTTATGCGTATTTGTCCGAAATCTATCTGCAAAAAAAAGACACTTTGCAAAGTATTCGCTTTCTTCGTAAATTTGCGGCCAAAATTTCAGACACTAGCCTAAAAAATAGCATCAACAGATACATAGAAACATTGAATACACATTCCACAAAACATCTATTAACCAACTAAAACTCAAAATTATGCCTTGCGGAAAGAAAAGAAAAAGACACAAAATGGCTACCCATAAACGTAAAAAAAGATTAAGAAAAAATCGTCATAAGAAAAAACTTCGTTAATCGATTCCCTTTGTTTAATGCTCTGTAGTACAAATTTTACAGGGCTTAAATAAACAAAAGGTGTTTAATCTGTTATATTTTCAAATGAAAAACCATTCTTCTGTTCCTTAAAAGAAGAATGTTTTTTCTTTTTAAACTTTGTAGCCATGGTATACGAACTTATTGTCAATTCTAATAAAGGAGAAATTTTAATTGCTTTATTACAGGATAAAAAACTGGTCGAACTCCATAAAGAAAAAACAAATAATCAGTTTTCTGTCGGAGATATTTATTTAGGTAAAGTCAGCCGCGTCATGAAAGGATTAAATGCCGCATTTGTAGATGTGGGATATGAAAAGGACGCATTTTTACACTATCTGGATTTGGGTCCACAATTTAAATCACTTTGTAAATATGTAGAAGATGTAAAAAAAGGACGACAAAATACGGCCGGATTATTGTACTTTAAAAATGAGCCCGATATTCAAAAAGATGGAAAAATTGACGAAGCCCTTAAACCTAATATGAACATTTTGGTACAGATTGCCAAAGAACCTATCAGCGCTAAAGGTCCCCGAATTACCTCTGAATTATCCATTCCGGGCAGATATTTAGTGCTGATTCCATTTAATGAAAAAATCACGATTTCCTCTAAAATAAAAGATGAAAATGAAAGAGAACGGCTGACAAAACTCATTAAACAAATCAAACCTAAAAACTTTGGGGTTATTATTCGTACTGCAGCAGAAGGCAAATCACTTCAGGAAATTGAAGCGGATTTTAACGACCTCTTTTCAAAATGGGAACATATTTTCAATGAATTAAAAAAAGCACACCCACCCCATAAAGTTTTAGGGGAAGTAGATAGAGTAAACGCCTTGCTTCGTGATCTGCTGAATGAACAATTTAATGCCATTTATGTTAATGATAAAAAAATATACGAAGATATTTTAAACTATGTCAGCACTATCGCCCCTGAAAAAAAAGATATTGTTAAACTATACAATAGTAAATTACCTATTTTTGATGTTTTTGGTGTAGAAAAACAAATCAAATCACTTTTCGGTAAGACCGTTTATTTAAAAAGCGGCGCTTATTTGATAGTAGAGCATACAGAGGCCTTACATGTTTTTGATGTGAATAGTGGCAATCGTGCCCAATCAAATGTATCGCAAGAAGAAAATGCATTGGAAGTAAACCTGGAAGCCGCCGAAGAAATAGCCCGTCAATTGCGGCTAAGAGATATGGGGGGTATTATCGTCATTGATTTTATTGACATGTATAATCCTGAAAACAGAAGGATGTTATATGAAAAACTAAAAGATTGGATGAAATCTGATAGAGCCAAACACAACATTCTTCCACCCAGCAAATTTGGACTCGTACAAATCACCCGACAACGGTTACGCCCGGAAGTCAACATTGAAGTATTGGAAGTGTGCCCAAGTTGTAGCGGCACCGGAAAAATTCAACCCAGCATTCTTTTTGTAGATCAAATAGAAAAAACATTAAACTATATCATGGAAGAATTAAAAGAAAAAAACATCTCTCTCGCTGTCCACCCTTATATTGAGGCCTATCTCACCAAAGGATTATTTAGCAAAATCAACCAGTGGCGATGGAAATACAAACAATGGATAAAAATTCTGCCGATGGATAGTTATGCGTTTATGGAATATCGTTTTTTTAATGCTGTCGGTGAAGAAATAATTGTTTAATCCAAATAATACATTCAATTTTCTAACAATAAAGCAATGCCTAAAAAAGTAAAGAACAACACAAAACCACTAAATAAGGAAGAAAAAATTAAACAGTTTAATCCTAACGATGCTGCTTTATACGATGGAATTTATGGACTCCCGTTCACTGCCCATGAAAGTGAAACCATCGTTATTCCTGTGCCATGGGAAGTCACCGTGAGCTATCATTCCGGTACAGCCAAAGGGCCGCAAGCCATATTAGAAGCGTCTTATCAGGTGGATTTATTCGACCCTTTTCTGAAAGATGCCTGGACATTAGGCATTTTCATGGAAAACATTCCCGCTTCTATTGTAAGAAAAAATACTACATTTAGAAAAAAAAATGAACAATATCTTCAATTATTAGACAAAACAACGATTGCAGCACAAAGACAAAAAGAAAAATATATTGCAGAAATTAACCGTGCCTGTGAATGGTTAAACAATGAAGTTTATGCACTGACCTCCCAATATCTTCAACACAACAAATTAGTAGTTTTACTGGGCGGCGATCATTCTACACCTTTTGGATTCATTCATGCTTTAGCGAATACTGTAGATACCTTTTCCATACTCCAGATAGATGCTCATGCCGATTTAAGAAATGCTTATCAGGGATTAAGCTATTCGCATGCTTCTATTATGTATAATGTACTGCATCATATTCCTTCAGTTGAAAAATTAGTTCAGGTAGGCATTCGCGACTATTGCGAAGAAGAGTATCAACTCATTCAATCTCATCCTAAAATAACCACTTTCTTTGATAAGGATATTAAAAACGATTTATACCGCGGCGATTCGTGGGATAAAATTTGTAACAGAATTATATCGCATTTAGGAGATTATGTGTATATTAGTTTTGACATTGATGGCTTGGATCCTAAGTTGTGTCCAAATACAGGAACACCGGTAGCCGGCGGATTTGAAGTAGAAGAAGTATTATACCTTTTAGAAAAGATGGTTTTAAGTGGTAAAAAAATTATTGGCTTTGACTTAAATGAAGTAGCCCCTGCAAAAAATAACGATTGGGATGCTAATGTGGCCGCCCGATTATTGTATAGAATCATCAACATTGCTCAAAGAAGCAGAAAAAAATAAATCGTTCCACAAAAGAATTATATCTGTCTTTCAAAAACACAGAGTGCCACTATGCTATTATTTGCTTCACTATATTTTATGCTGCAAAAAACACTTGCATAAGTTGGTATGTATAAATTTTACTTTTACTACCTTTACCCACCAATGAAATCAATCATTAGAACAATTAGTATTGTTTTGTGGAAATCATGGTTTGTAATCGTTTTTTCTGGTTTACTTATTTTGTTGTTCCCGTTTTTCTATATTTTATTAGTGACCGGGCAATACAAAGCAGTTTACTTTCTAAAGAAAGTGTGGGCATTTTTTATTTGTTTATTGACAGGATTAATTCCTCGCCTCCATTATCCTTATGGAAAATTTGAGTTCCCGTCTCCTGCTATTGTGGTAGCCAATCATACTTCTTATTTAGATATTTTATTCAGCGTGTTTTATGTCAAAAAAGCCGCGATATATATGGGAAAAGCAGAACTTTTAAAGATTCCTTTATTCAATATTTTCTTTAAGTATTTAGATATTCCGGTTCGCCGCCAAAATCCGAAAGATGCTGCCCGAGCGTTTGAAAAAGCTGGAGAATGGTTAGACAAGGGATATACGTTGATAATTTTTCCGGAAGGCACCATTTCTCCACAAGGCGTCTTGAAACCATTCAAAAATGGTGCTTTCAAATTAGCTCTTCAAAAAAAAGTGCCGATTGTTCCTGTGGTAAACTTGAATAATTGGCGCTTATTGGAAAACGGTGGCTTCTTCAAGAGCAATGGGTTTCCGGGAATAGCACATATTGTTGTAGGTAAACCAATAGACACGCATTCCTATTCAGAAGAAAATTTAGTAGATTTGCAAAGTAAGATCCGAACATTTATTGAAACAGAATTAAAGCAGTATTATGAAAAAAATCAACGAAGAATTAATTGACCAACTGGCACATCTCGCTCGTTTAGAGTTTTCGCCTGAAGAAAAAGAAAAAATTTTAGGAGATTTGAATAGAATACTGGATTATATTGATAAACTCAATGAACTAAATACGGACAATGTTGAACCCTTAATTTATTTGACGCCGAATAAGGATATTTTAAGAGAGGATATCGTTATTGAAAATATGAAAAAGGAAGATGCCTTGAAAAATGCTCCCAAAAAGGATTCCGACTATTTTCGTGTTCCAAAAGTGATTCAATAATATTATTGTGGATGAGAAAATTTATATCTATATTGTTTATTCTTATAGCTTCTGTTTCTATCGCGCAAACAATGAAAACCAAAAAATGGCGTAGAACAGAAGTAGATTCTTTGAATGAAGCGCACCTTCTGATGGAAGAAGGTAATTATTATTTAGCATACCCACTATTTGAAGACATATATAAGCACCATCCCAATGAAGTTTATTTAAAATATGTGTTAGGTAAATTATCCCTTACCAGAAGCGATAAGTACGACTTTGCTCTCAAACTGTTAGAAGAAAGCTACTCGGCCAATCAAAAAATAAGCGGCATACTCTTTGATTTAGCAAAAGCGTATCATTATAATTATCAATTTGATAAGGCAGAAGAATTTATAACTCGGTTTCTTTCTCAAAAGAAAATTTCACCGGAAGAAAAGACCAACGCTTTGATTTTGAAAAACTATATTCAGAATGCAAAAGTATTGTATTCCAGCCCAACAAAAGCAAAAGTATTTAATCTTGGAAAACCACTCAACTCTGAATGGGATGAATATGTACCGGTAATTACTACGGATGAAGCCACCATGATTTTTACTTACAGAGGAGAAAGAAGTAAAGGCGGACGACAAAATGCTTCCTTATTACCAGATCCAAAAGGTATTTTTTTTGAAGATGTTTTTATCTGCGAAAAAATATTAAACAAATGGGGAGAACCTCAAAGTATTGAAAGCATTAACACCAACTCCCACGATGCAGCCATAGCCATGAGTCCAGATGGCCAAATGTTGTTTATCTACAAAGATGACGGCATTACACACGGCGATATTTATGTTTCTTACGCTCTCGGAAACAACGAATATACACCACCACAAAAATTAAAAGGATTAGTAAACTCCTATTCGTGGGAAGGCAGTTGTTCTATTACAGCCGATGGCCAAACGCTTTATTTTTCCAGTGAAAGACCCGGTGGTTATGGTGGAAAAGATATTTACAAAGCAACGCTTTTACCCGATAGCACGTGGGGCAATATTGTAAATTTAGGAAACGCTATCAACACACCGTACGATGAAGATGCGCCATTTATCCATCCTGACGGAATAACATTATATTTTAGTTCTAAAGGACACAATAGTATGGGCGATTATGATATATTTATGAGCAGAATGGATTTGTCTGATTCTACTTTCAAACAAGCAGAGAATATTGGCTATCCTATTAATACACCGGCCGATGATATTTACTTTGTATTATCGGCAAGCGGTGAACATGGCTATTATTCCAGTGCCCGCCCGAATGGTATTGGCTTAAAAGATATCTATTTAATCGAAACTAATTTTGAAAACAAACCTGTGAGCATGTTGGTATATGGCGCGGTATTCAAAGATAAAAAAGCAACACAAGCCACCATTACTGCCTATCTTCTGAAAGATGGAAAAGAACAAATTTTTTATCAGACAAAAAGCAACAACACAAAAGGGAAATACTTAATCAACTTACCCGCCGGACACGACTTCAAAATTGAATGTAAATTAGATAGTAATTATTTTGAATCCTTTACAATAAGCACCCAGGATTTAAAAGAATACAAAGAAAAATTACATCTGTTTAATTTTGAAACAACACCACAAGCGCCCATTGTTTCGACACCCACTGTTTCCACCCCTGTTACTACTACTCATTCTGCCACTGCTGTAGATACCGATAAGTTAAACACCGTTCAAAAAGAAACATACGAATATTCAAAAAATTACGGCGATGTGAGCGTAGAAGGTTTAATTTTCAAAGTACAGATTGCGGCTTACAAGTATCCTAAAAATTATTCGTATACCCACCTGAAAGGATTAGGGAAAATTGAAACAATACAATTAGAAGATGGACTCACACGATTTACAATAGGCGGCGATTTCAAAACATTGAATGCGGCCTTTCGGCACAATCTAAACGTCATCAAAGCCGGACAAAAAGATGCTTTTGTGCTGGCTATTTATAAAGGAAAACGTGTCTATTTGTCCGATCTCGTAAAAATGGGCATTTACATCAAAAAAGATGAACAGTTAGCAAAAGAAATTCAAAAAGAACATCAATCCGTTGTTTCCAATACAATAACAATCTATCAAAATTTATCTGAAGAAAAAACAACTCAGAAAAATTCTACCAAACCCGATATGACCGGCCTTTATTTAAATCCTTTCCAACAAAAAATTTATGCTTTTGCAGATAAGTATGGACAAACACAGCGCGACAATCTGTATTTCTCAGTACAAGTCGGAATAACAAAAAATCCTGTCCACCCTGGATTTACTCACCTTAAAAAGTTTGGTAAGTTAGAAACCTTTCGTTTAGAAACAGCCGTTTATTCTGTATTTATAGGACACTTTAAAACGCTGAACGAAGCATTAACACTGAACAAAAAAATCATACAAGCCGGTGTAAAAGATGCTTTTGTTATAGGTTTTTACAATAACAAAAGATATTACATTGATCAACTCATTCAAAATAAAATTATAGAATGATGAATAACAGAAAATATATTTTTTTAAATAAAGTTGAACTTTCTGAAAAAGAGCGCATACTTTTAGAAGGGAAAAGAAAACAATTGATCAAACAATTGGAAAAAAAGGGGATTAAAGATAAAAATGTTTTAAATGCTATTGGAAAAATTCCAAGACATTTGTTTTTTGATTTAAAAAATTTTCAATACGATGAAAACAAAGGTAAGCTCATTTCTCACGGCATATCTGTAATGTTGGATTTTGTGTATGATAATAAGGCCTTGCCTATTGGCTTTGGTCAAACCATTTCGCATCCCTACACGGTGGCATTTCAAACACAAGCCCTGCAAATTCAACCCAATGACAAAGTGCTGGAAATTGGTACAGGATCCGGCTATCAAACCGCCGTGCTTTTAGAATTAGGCGCCAATGTGTATAGCATTGAACGTATTGAAGAACTTTATCAGAGAAGCAAAGAAATTTTAGAGTTTTTGGAATACAGAAAGTTTCATTTAAAACACGACGATGGTTATTTGGGCTGGCCTGAAGAAGCACCTTTCGATAAAATTATAGTGACAGCTTCGGCTTTGCATGTCCCTGAAAAATTACTTTTTCAATTAACCCATGGTGGAAAAATGATTGTGCCCATCGAACAAAATAATAAAACCGAGTTATTTTTATTTACTAGAAAAGAAAACAACACGTTTATTAAAGAAAATCTTGGCGAATGTGCCTTTGTACCTATGTTATTTAATAAAGAATAAACAATGTCGGACGATTAAAAAATTTTTTATTACCTTAACCTGTCAAATTGTCTTTTATCTAAAATGGAATAATCTTTGTTGTAATTGAAAAAAAACTTTTTATGATGTACTATGATCCGTTTTTACTTCTGCTAAGTGTAGTATTGATGGTAGTGGGGCTTATTGTGAGTTCTACCTTAAAAAGCAAATTCAGAGAGTACAGTATGGATCCCTTGCCCGATGGAATGAGCGGAAAAGATATTGCAGAAAAAATGTTGAGAGATAATGGCATTTATGATGTGAAAGTAATTTCTGTTGAAGGAGAATTGACGGATCACTACAATCCTCTCAACAAAACAGTTAATTTAAGTACAGAAGTATATTATGGCAAACACATCTCGGCAGCCGCTGTGGCGGCTCACGAATGTGGACATGCTATTCAACATGCTACGGCATACAGTATGCTGATGTTGAGAAGTCAATTAGTGCCAGTAGTTCAAATTAGTTCTACTTTAATGAATTTATTAGTGATTGGCCTTGCTTTTGCCGGCGCAATGATGCCGCAGTTGTTGAATACATTTTTGTTGATTTTTATTATTGGTCAAAGTATTGTGACACTTTTTAGCTTAATCACATTACCTGTTGAAATTGATGCCAGCAGAAGAGCACTGAACTGGCTGAATAGCACGAATATTCTATACAGAGACCAATACTACAAAGCAAAAGATGCTTTAAAATGGGCAGCATACACGTATGTTGTAGCCGCTATTGGTGCTGTGGCTACCTTGTTGTATTATATCTGGCGATATACACAAAGTAGAAATGAGTAACGACATACTCGTTATTCTTCTATACTCATAAATGATTTTTGTAAAGGTATGTGGCATTGCTAAAACAGTAGACATTATGTTGATTGTTACTACGTAAAAAGGATTATCGGAAGGAAAACATCTACCACTTTTTGGGAACAAATTTTTTATCATTTAAAATTTTTGCGGTATTCCCTTTCACTTCAATTACAAACAAGCCATTTCTGTAGGCAAATTTATCCGCATCTTCTTCTGCTCTTAAAAAAGCCATGCCGCCATACACATTTTTGTCTTTGTATTCTGGAAAAACTTTTTTGAATACCTTTAAGGTTTGTAAGAAATCTTTCACATCTTCCACTTTCAAAGTTGTTTTGACTTCTACCGGGACGATGTCTTTCCCATTTTTTGCGATAATGTCTACCTCGTATTCTCTACCGTTGTAGAATTTTTGTTCTCTTTGAGAAGTACCATCAATATCTATCCCGCGTTCACGGAGTGCTTCTGCCAAATTACCTTTTACAAGGGATTCTACAAGTTTTCCCCATTGTCCGGTAAACAATCCTTCTGTTTGGCGAATTT
>CAZNVL010000043.1:0-18503 GCA_964576565.1 uncultured Flavobacteriaceae bacterium
CCCATTTTTCAACAACACTATTCTATCACAATACTTCAGCGATGTATACCTGTGTGCAATTATAATTACAGTAATAGATTTCTCCAACCGAATGGTATGGATTGTTTGCATAATCTCTTCCTGTGTTTGTTCATCTAAAGCACTGGTGGCTTCATCCAAAAATAAAACATCAGCGTCTCTATACAATGCTCTGGCTAAAGCCAATCGTTGCTTTTGACCGCCTGATAAAAACGCTCCACTATCCCCAATTTTCTCTTCCAACTGATGAGACAAACTTTTGATATAACTTTCCAATTGCACCATCTTTAATACCTCCCAAACTTTTGTAAGATTTATCTCCGTAGCACCGTACGCTATATTATTCACCCAACTATCATCCAAAATATACGGCTCCTGAAACACAATAGCCAAATGCCTATACCATTGATGCACATTCTGCACATTAATCTCTTGCTCATCCACTAATAATCTTCCTTTTTGCGGAAGTATTAATCCTGCCAGTGTATACATCAAAGTTGTTTTACCTGCTCCTGATTCTCCAATAATACCAATCATTTCGCCCTTTTTAACCTCTAAATTAACATCCTCTAATACCCATTTATCCTCTGTATTTTTATACGAAACAGAAACATCTTCTAATGAAACTTTCTCCCTAAAAATTAACTTCTCTTCTTTCTTTGCCTCTCCACTCATCACCCTATAATTCATTTTCTTGTGCCTTTCCACTACCTCCTTCCATTCATCCAATAAATGTTCGTATTGTTTAATCACCAAAAAAGAAGCATTCATCCGATTTATTGATGGCATCATACGATACGCCGAAACAAAATATATCGTCAAATTCAAAGCAATGGTATCATAGCTAAGATTTTGTATTAAAAATAATAATAACAACAAAAAAACACTCATAATAGCTATCAATTCCACAATACGCGGAAAACTTTGCTGAATGGTCAATACTCTCTTATTCAAAGCATTATACTCTTGCTGACGCGATAACAACTTCTGAATAAAAAAATCCTGTTGATGTAATAAATAAATATCTGCATAACCACGAATGATGTTTTTAACTACATCATTTACTTCTATTGCTTTGTGATGCATTTTCTTACCCAATCTTCCCACTCTTTCTCTAATAAACATATACAACACTAACACAGGAATAATAACCAACACCACCACTAAAAAAAATACTTTTGGATTATACCAAATCACCCCAATAATTAAAAATAAAAACACAAGAAATTCAGTCAGAATAAGCGACAAAGGCATCAGTAATAAATAAGCCAACTGATAAGGCACTGTGCGGCTTTTTTGATCAATCTCTCCATAACTCATTTTTCTATACGACACCACATCCAGATGAAAAATATATCTATTGATAAACTTGAAAAATATATCCCCAATAGAGTATGCTAAATTCAACTGCTTATGATACGCATAAATGAAAAATACCGCCCTTATCACAAATGCCAAAATCACAAATCCAAACATCATAAGTAAAAATTCACTAAAATCCGAAAAATGAAAATAGTTGTAAATAGAACTTATATATTTATTCCTTAAAAAATCTTCCTTGTGCGATATCATATAAAACAAAGGAAATATCAAACTTAACACCATCAAATCAATCACACTATTCAATACAGAAAGAATAATAAGCCGGACAAAACTTTTCCGGCCATCCGCCGGCATAATGCTATAAACACCCTGTAACTTACTCAATAAACGCATACTAATTTTTTACCACAAACTTTACTAATTCTGTTTTTTTGGGATTACTTTTGAGCACTGTAATCTTATAATGTTCAGATTCTATCTCTTCATTTTCTTTTGGTATATGTCCAAATAAATAATTTAGATATCCTCCTACCGTGTCATACAAGGGATCTTCAGGTATCGGATGCGGCAGTGTTTCATTGACAGTACTAATGTTAACCATAGCATTGACCATATATTCCGTTTCAGATTTTTTTTCTACCATCGGCTTTTCTTCATCGTGCTCATCCTGTATATCGCCCACTAACTCCTCAATTATATCTTCCATTGTAACAATTCCGGAAACATTCCCAAACTCATCAATCACTATAGCAAACTGCGTATGCTTTTTTTGTAAATCCCTCAACACCTTATTAATCTTCGCATTTTCCGGAACCAACAAGGGCTCCCGCATCAATTGCTTTATACTGTCTTTATCAATATTCAATTTATTTTCAACTATCAACTTCAACACATCTTTAGTATGTATCACACCTAATATATTATTGATATTTTCTGAATATACGGGCATTCTTGAAAATCCATCCTCCAATATCTTCTTTAAAATCTCTTCTCTACCCCAATTAATATCAATCGCTGAAATCCTATCAACAGGCAACATAATTTGCTTCACTACTCTATCATCAAATTCAAATACATTTTGTATCAATTCATATTCCGTTGGCTGAATACTTCCGCTTTCTTCACTTTCCGTTAATATCGCCTTAATCTCCTCTTCACTATGCGCTTCATCACTTAAATTTTTTACTTTGAATAAATTCAAAAAAGTATTAGAAAAGCCATTTAAAATCCAGATAAATGGCTTAAATACTAAATAAAATAAATGTAATGGCAGAGCTAATAATAATGCCGCATTCACCGCATAATGAATACTCATCATCTTGGGAATTTGTTCACCAAACGTAATGTGCATAAAAGTAATGAATACAAAAGCAATAACAGACGAAACACTGTGCAAAGTATACATACTTATTTCAACATTAGAAAACATTTTCATAAAAATGGCTGAAACAACTTGCTCTCCAATCCAACCTAATCCCAAACTCGCTAATGTAATCCCCACCTGCGTAGCCGAAAGATACGCATCCAATTTAGAAATTACTTTTTTGGCAATCCCTGCAAGATAACTTCCTTTGTTGACCAACACTTCTATTTGAGACGCTCTTACTTTTACAAATGCAAATTCTGCCGCCACAAAAAATGCATTCAGTAAGACAAATAATAATGTTAATAATAACCCACCCAACATAAATGTTTGAACTTAATTATTATATTTTTGAATAACCTACAACATTTTAAACATTGGTCAAAATAAAATGAAATATCATCTCCTTCTTTCAATACCAATGCCGCTTTCTCAACCTGTCGTCCGTCCATTAAAACTGATTTTTTGACAAAATTACTAAAAAAATTACACTCCTCTATGGAATATGAATATACTTATGTGTTTGCAATGACAATCGCCATTTCGTGTTTTTTTGAATATAACGAATAATTTCAGGCAACAACACTTCTCTCTTGCTCCACTCTGGCTGCAAAAACAAATGACAATGCCTCTTAACTTTCTTACTCATTTCTTCAGCAAATTGAAAATCGTGTTTGTTATACACAATTACTTTCAACTCATTGGCTTTCTTCAAATTATCTTCCAAAGCTAACTGCCTTTTCTTTGGCGATACACATATCCAATCAAAAAATCCTTTTATTTCAAACGCTCCAGATGTCTCTAAAAAAATTTCAATACCATTTTCTTTCAACATAGATGTAAGAAGTTCCAAATGATATTGTGCTGGTTCGCCGCCCGTAATAACTACCGATTTTACCCCATTTTCCACAACATTTTTCACCACTTCTTCAACGGGCTTAATCGGATGAATAGCCGCCTCCCAACTCTCTTTCACATCACACCAATGACAGCCAATATCACATCCTCCAATACGAATGAAATACGCTGGCTTCCCCGTATTAAATCCTTCTCCCTGCAATGAATAAAACTCTTCCATCACAGGCAAATGCGTGCCTTTTCTAACCAGTTCTATTTTTTCTAATCTATCCATTATTTCACAAAAAAACCAATCCTACAATCCACTAATTTTTTTGCTCCTCATTATTTACATAACTCACTGACTTAACAAGATTTCCTTGTTCATCATAAAATTTCCATACACCATTTTTCACATAATCATTCATATCTTTTCTGAAATTCAAAGTGCCTTCTTCTTTAATATTTCCATTTTCATAATATTCTTTGTAGGTATAAATCCTCATTTTTTTATCTGTCAATTCCATTACAATTTTAGGTTTTGAATCCGAATAATTAATGATTCTTTTAATAATAAAACCCTCTTTTTTATCTATTTCTTCCTCCAATTCTACCGCCCCATTCTCAAAATAATCTTTTTGTTTGATTTCAGAACCTTCATAGTACGTAACTTCCGAACGCACTTGCCCATTCGGATAATAAGTAATGAGTTTACACCTTAAATTATCAATAGCAATTAACTCTCTCTCCAAATTCCCATTTTCCCAATAATTTTTAAAAACTTTGATTTGCCCATCAATGTAAAACCCCCGATGCAACAATTTTCCACTCGCATAATAATCTTCCTGCCAGCTTTGAGCATTATAGCCCACTTTATTATATCGGATTGAATCTCCACCCATACAAGGAACTAATTTATTGTAAATAATAATACCATACTCCGCATCCACTACTTCATCCTGAGTAGGCCTATATAATTCCTTGGGCTTAATAATGGTCTGCGAAAAAATAAAAAAACAACAAAACAACCCCATTATCACTAAAAAAAATAACTTCTTTCTCAAAATCATTTTTGAATTTTCGCGTTAAAATTAAAGAATAAAAATGAACTCAACAATTTTTTTTCACATGAACTCACTGAGCATTCCACCCACCATCCACCGGAATAGCCACACCCGTTAATGTACTGCTACCTTCAGATGCTAAAAATAAGGCCAACTGTCCCAATGTTTCCAATGAAACAAACTCTTTTACGGCTTGTTTGTACAACATGACTTTGCTAATCACCTCCTCTCTTGAAATACCGTGGGCTTTCGCCTGATCGTCAATTTGCTTTTCCACTAATGGTGTTTTTACATATCCCGGACAAATAGCATTAGCCGTAATATTGAAGGGCGCCCCCTCCAAAGCAATCGTTTTAGTAAATCCCACTATTCCGTGCTTACTAGCTACATAAGCCGATTTAAACTCTGAAGCCACCAAACCATGCGCCGACGCAATGTTAATAATCCTTCCAAACTTCTGTTCTTTCATTTTTCTCCAAACCGCTTTCGTCAAATAAAAAGCAGACGACAAATTAATCGCTATAATCGCCTGCCATTTCTCATCTGGGAAATCCTCTACCGGCGAGACATGTTGAATACCAGCATTGTTCACCAATACATCCACTGTTCCAAATCTTTGTATAGCCGTATTAGCCAAATCATAAATCTGTTCCGGATACATTAAGTTGGCTCCATGAAACATCGTAGAAATTCCATACTCTTTCCCAATCGCTTCGGCAATTTCTTTTCCATTCGTCTCTAATCCATTGAAAACAATATTATACTTTTGAGTTTTGGCAAACTCCTTTGCTATTCCCAATCCAATACCACTCGTGCTCCCTGTAATCAATGCTGTTTTCATAACTTTTTGAGGCAAAAGTACTAAAATTACTTTTCCTTTTCACATCTATGAGTTCTGCAACCCACATAAATATAATATCATAACAACCTTTAGGTTTCCTATGTTTTCTATTATTTACCTGTATTGGAAAAAGTACATCGTAATAAAACCACTACTCAAAATAATCTACACGAATCTGCACAATAACGGACTTTTTAATAAGAATGGATATTTTGAATTTATTAGTGCCCGTATCAATAGTTCCATATACAAACTGAGCATTCGCCGATAAGGTAGAATTTTGCACAAGTGTAAAACTCCGAACCGGATTTTTTTCAAAAAAAAGATTGAGATTAGCTATACACTGCTCTTTACTCAATAAATCTTCTTTATCCAAAATTTTTATAATGACTTTTTCATCCAGATATTTATAAAATTCAGAATAGCGTCCCTGCCTCAATGCACCCGCAATATCTTCACCGACATCTAAAAAGTTCAAAAACGGAAGAAAGAGTATGAGTAAAATTGTTTTCATTTGTGCGTAAAAATAAGCAATCTTTTTATGAATATTCTGTTAATTGCCATTGATAAAGTTTCATCTTCTTCTATTCAACAATCTCTTGAAGAATATAAAGAACGATTGAAACATTACTGCCATTTTGAATATATTACAATAATTATGCCAAAAAATGTTAGATACAAAAGTGTAGAAGAACAGATGAGAGAAGAAGAGAAAGCCATTACAAGATATTTAAGACCGAATGATTTTGTGGTATTATTAGATGAAACAGGAAAGGAGATGCGGTCGATAGAATTTAGTCATTGGTTGAATAAGAGTTTAAGTCGCCGTCAAAGAATTGTTTTTGTAACAGGCGGCCCTTATGGATTTTCAAAAGAAATTAAACAGCAATATGCTGAAAAATTAAGTTTATCAAAAATGACTTTTTCGCACGAAATGGTACGGCTTATTTTTTTAGAACAATTGTACAGAGCATTTACAATTATGAAAGGACAGAAATACCATCATGAATAAAAAAGCCCCTTTATTTACACAAAGGGGCTTTTCCTAATTTAGTTAGGAGAAAAAATCTACGATCCACACATAATACAACCATCCGGATTATCTAATGAGCAGGATATTTGTTCAGAAGCAGAAGCTTCAACAGGTAAATTTATTTTGGAAGCATTCGAATCAGGCACTAAATTTTCAACTACTTTTTTATCAATTGTGCCGGCATTGCTAAGTTCTACGACTAATGCATCTTCATTATTTAATACCTGTGGTTTAAGAGCACTTTGCTCTACTGTAAACTTGATAGCATCAGCCGCTGCCTTCGTTCTTAAATAATACATACCCGTTTTAAGTCCTTTTTTCCATGCATAGAAATGAGCACTGGAAAGTTTAGCTACGTTGACATCCTGCATAAATAAATTGAGCGATTGAGATTGGTCAATAAAAGCACCACGATCAGCCGCCATGTCTAAAATGTATCTTTGTTTTATTTCCCATACTGTTTTATACAAATCTTTAAGTTCTTGCGGAATTTCATCTATGTTTTGTATGCTTCCGTTAGCCGCAATTATTTTATTTTTTATGGTTTCATTCCAAAGTCCTAATTTCACCAAATCTCTCAATAGATATTTATTAACGACAATAAACTCACCCGACAATACTCTTCTTACATAGATGTTCGAAGTAAATGGTTCAAAGCACTCATTATTGCCAAGTATTTGAGAAGTGGAAGCAGTCGGCATTGGGGCAATCAGCAAAGAGTTTCTTACACCGTACTTCAGGATACTTTGCCGAAGCCCTTCCCAATCCCAGCGATTCGATGGTTTTACGCCCCACATGTCAAATTGAAAAATACCTTGAGAAATAGGTGAACCTTCATACGTTTCATAAGGACCATATTCTTTGGCAAGTTCATTACTGGCTGTGAGTGCCGCAAAGTATATGGTTTCAAAAATATCTCTGTTTAATTGTTTGGCTTCTTCACTATCAAAAGGGTAACGCATTAAAATAAAAGCATCCGCAAGCCCTTGAACACCAATGCCTATCGGACGATGACGTAAATTTGATTTTCTGGCTTCCGGAACTGGATAATAATTTAAGTCAATGATTTTATTAAGGTTGCGGGTTACGACTTTGGTTACCTCAAAGAGTTTATTAAAATCAAATGTTTTACTTTTTTCATCTACAAATTTTGGTAAAGCTATAGAAGCAAGATTACATACAGCAATTTCATCGGGTGCGGTGTATTCAATGATTTCTGTACACAAATTAGAAGATTGGATAGTGCCTAAGTTTTTTTGATTAGATTTTTCGTTGCAGGCATCTTTGTATAGCATGTATGGATTACCGGTTTCAATTTGGGCTTCAATGATGGCTTCCCATAGTTCACGGGCACGAATCATTTTACGGCCTTTACCTGCCTTTTCATAAGACGTGTAGAGTTCTTCAAATTTTTGTCCATACACTTCATAAAGTCCGGGGCATTCATTGGGACACATGAGTGTCCAGTGTTCATCATTTTCAACGCGTTTCATAAACAAATCGGGAATCCAAAGAGCGGTGAACAAATCACGGGCACGTAGTTCTTCTTTTCCGTGATTTTTACGAATATCTAAAAACTCAAAAATGTCAGCATGCCATGGTTCGAGATATACGGCGATAGATCCTTTTCGTTTGCCACCACCCTGATCCACATAACGGGCTGTTTCATTAAACACTTTAAGCATTGGGATGATGCCGTTACTCGTTCCATTTGTACCTTTAATATACGATCCAGTGGCTCGGACTTTGTGAATAGCCAATCCGATGCCGCCGGCGCTTTGAGAAATTTTAGCACAATCTTTTAGTGTATCATAAATTCCGTCAATACTATCTTCTTTGATTTGAAGTAAAAAGCAGGAAGACATTTGTGGCTTGGGCGTGCCGGCATTAAATAAAGTGGGTGTAGCGTGCGTAAACCATTTTTCACTCATTAGATTGTAAGTTTCAATAGCGGCCTTAATATCTTCTTTGTGGATACCAACAGCCACACGCATCAGCATGTGCTGAGGACGTTCCGCTACTCTGCCATTAATTTTTAATAGGTAAGAACGTTCTAAAGTTTTAAATCCAAAATAGTCATAGCCAAAATCTCTATCATAAATGATAGCCGAATCGAGTTCTTGGTGGTGTTTCATAATGATTTCATAAACATCATCCGCAATAAGTTGCGCTTTCTGTCCTGTTTTAGGGTCTTTGTAATTATAAAGTAATTCAATAGTTTGAGAAAAACTTTTCAAGGTGTTTTTATGTAGATTGCTCACAGCAATGCGGGAAGCAAGAATAGCATAATCCGGGTGCTTGGTGGTCATTGTGGCAGCGGTCTCTGCGGCTAAGTTGTCTAATTCTGTAGTGGTGATACCATCGTATATTCCATTAATTACTTTCATGGCCACTACTACCGGGTCTACAAAATTCATATCTAATCCATAGCAGAGTTTTTTTATCCGTGCGGTTATTTTATCAAATTGCACGGGCTCTTGAGTGCCATTTCTTTTTATCACATACATAGTAGTAAATTTTTAATTTTGAATGTAAAAGTAGAGAATGTTTTTAATGAAGTATTAGATAGTAAAAATTTTTTATTCACTATTTAATGTGAATAATTTATTTTTTCAGATTTTTGAAGGTGGAATGTGGTGTTGCGTTCTAAAAAATAGCCATTTTCATAGCCCTGGATGGTGGGGTTAGTGTCGGCTATTTGTAATCTTTTTTCTGCATAGATGCAATATTCGTCATTCATTTCAATGCCACAATATTTTCTGTTTAATTTTTTAGCCACCACTGCAGTAGTACCTGAACCTAAAAATGGGTCAAATACAAAGTCATTTTCTTTACTGCTGGCAAGAATGAGTTTAGCAATGAGTTTTTCAGGTTTTTGAGTAGGATGTGGTGTGTTTTCGGGCATTGACCAGAAAGGAATGGTAATGTCAGTCCATAAGTTGGATGGATAGGTAAGGCGATAGGCCGTGCCGTCGTTAGCAATAAACCAATCTTTTGCTTCTCCGTTTTCATTTCGATAAGGGGCAATGACTTTGCGTAGGATCTTCACTGCTTCAGGATTAAAATAATACTCTTTTGACACGGTGGCGAACCAAATATCTTCGGAGCAATTTTTCCAATTTGTTAGCGCCCCTCTTCCTTTTTCGCGTTCCCAAGTGATGCGATTTCTGATAATGAGATACTTAGAAAGTATATTGTAAATTGGTGTAGAAGATTTCCAATCACAGCATACATAAACAGAAGCGGTGGGCTTAAGAATTTTCAGAAGTGGCTGAAACCATGAATCTAACCAATTTTCATATTCTGTTTGAGACATGGATTTAAAGGTAGTATTGTTGAAATTTTTAGTGAGATTGTAGGGCGGGTCAATAATGAGTAGGTCCACAAATTTTTCCGGTAAGAAAGGCAGAACATGAAAAATATCCTGATGAATGATTTTATTTTCAATCTGGTGAGGAAAAACAAATGCATTTAGCTTTAATGTGTTATTAAGTAAGTTTCTATCTTGCGGTTCAATTTTTAGTGTTCTGTTTAGGGTGCTCATTTTTTAAGAAATAGAGAAAGGTATTTGAATTGAATTAAAAAAATTAATTCTTAAAAGATTCAGTAATTGAATTCGTTATAAATTATTAGTAAAAATGAGAATTAAAAATCTTCGTCTAACTTGAATATTTTTTCTTCAAGTTTACTACCGACGGCGGCTTTTTTGTATTCAGAAACTCTTTTTTCAAAGAAATTCGTTTTACCTTGTAAGGAAATCATTTCCATAAAATCAAATGGGTTGGTCGCATTGTAAACTTTGGAATATCCCAGAGCCACCAATAATCTATCGGCAACAAATTCTATGTACTGGCACATTAAATCAGCATTCATTCCAATGAGTTTGACGGGAATTGCATCCACGACAAATTCTTTTTCTATAGCCACTGCATCGGTGATGATTTGTTTTACTTTTTCTTCGGATAATTTATTTTGAATATAGCGTGTATAAAGTAAGCAGGCAAAGTCGCAGTGGAGGCCTTCATCTCTGGAAATGAGTTCGTTTGAAAAACTTAGACCGGGCATAAGTCCACGTTTTTTGAGCCAGAAAATAGAACAGAATGAACCAGAGAAGAAGATACCTTCTACAGCCGCAAAGGCAATCAGCCGTTCTACAAAAGAGCCGTTTTTAATCCAGCGGAGTGCCCATTCGGCTTTTTTTCCAACGCAAGGGACTGTGTCAATAGCGTGGAAGAGTTTGTGTTTTTCATCGGGGTCTTTAATATATGTGTCAATAAGTAAGGAATAAGTTTCGGAATGGATGTTTTCAATCATAACTTGAAAGCCATAAAAACAGCGGGCTTCGGGGAATTGCACTTCGTTTAAGAAATTCACTGCCAGATTTTCGTTGACAATGCCATCGCTGGCAGCAAAGAAGGCAAGAACGTGTTTAATGAAATGTTTTTCGTTATCGTTGAGTTTGTTGTTCCAATCCTGAAGGTCTTGCACGAGGTCAATTTCTTCAGCTGTCCAAAAAGAGGACTCGGCTTTTTTGTACATTTCCCATATATCGTGGTATTGAATAGGGAATAAAACGAAACGGTCTTTGTTTTCCAGTAAAATTTTTTCTGTGGCCATAGATTTAGGTATTTTAATAGTTATAGTTGATTAGAAAATAGATGTATTATTAAAATGCAAGGACAAAGGTAAAGAGTAACAAAAGTTTAATAATTCACAAGTTTAAGTATTTAATCCACAATAATTGCAAGTAGTTGTTTTTTAAAGGATTAAGTTATCCAAAATCCCTTTGTGGATAATGTTTAAAAAAATAATTTTTTAAAGTGAAGAAAAAAATTTAAGCAACAAGTTTCATCAGTACTCTTTTTACAATTGGAAGGATAGTATATTCCATAGAAACGGCTTGATTAGGGAAAAAAGAATAAACGGCAGGATTAGCGACGAAAGGTTCTTGTCGTATCAGTTCTTGCTTGATAGCAGTCAATGATTTGGACAAACTGATGGTATACGTAGCAATGTATTGAGTTTTCAAGGTTTTGCAGGGTACTTGTCCTTCGTTGGTTGACGCATAAATAGAAGAGAGCTCGTATTTGTACACTAAAAAATCAGAAGTGGGGTAATCTTGTACAAAGAAATATCCCATATCTTTATGAAGTGGCACTAAACCAACTGTGGAATGTTTTAGTTTTTTTTCAATTTCTTCAAATACATTTTTTCCGTGTTGAATTTCTTGTTCTATTTTAGGAATACTAAAATCAATAATTTCTTCCAGAATATCCGTGTCTTCGGTGTTTTCTTTGCCATATATTAATTTCATGTTGTGCCAATCAATACCTTTTAATTCTTTTTTAGTTTCTTTTATTTTTATTAGATTGTTTTTTATAGTCACTAAATTTCTATGATGTTCAATAAGTTCAGCAAAAGGTGGGTATAAAATTTTATTATCAAATATTTCGTGAACATCTCTTAAATAGGCAAGAATAAGATATTGTTTATATTCTGCATCCATTAAGCCATCTGTAAGCCAGTTTTTTGAAAGTTGAAACATAGTCCTAAATTTTCTTGACATTAAAATTTTACGAACAGCAAGAAAATAGGTTACACAATGCCGCTGATTTTTTATTATTTTTGCACAAGTGCCTAAATTTTAAGAATATGGAAGTTACTGCTACCAAAAACGAGGAGAAAATATCTGTTATTCATAAAGAACCATTGCCCTATGTTCCCAAAAACAAAATACGGATAGTTACAGCGGCTTCTTTATTTGACGGACATGATGCGGCTATAAATATCATGAGACGTGTCATTCAAAGTACGGGGGCTGAGGTGATTCATTTAGGGCATGATAGAAGTGTATCGGATATTGTAAATGCAGCTATTCAGGAAGACGCCAATGCTGTGGCTATCACAAGTTATCAGGGTGGACACATGGAGTTTTTCAAGTACATGTATGATTTACTCAAAGAAAACGGGTGTTCGCATATTCGTATATTTGGCGGCGGCGGCGGCGTGATATTGCCGACTGAAATTGAGGAGTTGCATCGATATGGTATCAAGAGGATTTATAGTCCGGATGATGGGAGAAAAATGGGATTGCAAGGAATGATCAATGATTTAATGGAGAAATCGGACTTTCCAACGGGCAAGGAAATAAGTTTAAATACTATTGAAAATGCACGTAAAGGAGATTTTAAGTCCATTGCTCAAATGATTTCTGCAGCGGAAAATTTTTCAGAAGATAAAGAGATTTCAAAAATTATTGGGGAAATAAATAGATTGGCAAAAGAATCCGAAACACCGGTATTGGGTATAACTGGGACAGGCGGCGCTGGAAAATCGTCTTTAATTGATGAAATTATTCGTCGTTTTTTAATTGATTTTCCGGATAAAAAATTAGGGATTATTTCTGTAGATCCGACGAAGCGAAAGTCAGGCGGAGCATTGTTGGGCGATAGAATACGGATGAATAGTGTGAATAATCCGAGAGTTTACATGCGGAGTATGGCTACGCGTCAGAGTAATTTAGCATTATCAAAAAATGTTCAGGAAGCATTGAATATATTAAAGATTGCCGGATTTGATTTGATTATTTTGGAAACGGCGGGTATTGGTCAGAGTGATACAGAAATTACAGAGTATGCCGATGTTTGCATGTATGTAATGACGCCGGAGTATGGTGCTGCTACTCAATTGGAGAAGATCGATATGTTAGAGTTTGCAGACATTGTGGCTATTAATAAATTTGATAAAAGAGGGGCATTGGATGCCTTGCGAGATGTCAAGAAACAATATAAACGAAATAAAAAATTATTTGAGGTAGAAGATGATAAAATTCCTGTGTTTGGTACCATTGCAGCACAGTTTAATGATCCGGGTACTAATACGTTGTATAAGCATTTAATGGATATTATTCATCAGAAAACAGGGGCAAATTTGATTTCAAAGTTTGTTCCAAGCAATGAGATGAGTGAAAAGATATACATTATACCACCGAAGCGGACACGCTATTTGAGTGAAATTTCTGATACTATTCGTGCCTATAACAAGAAAGCCGAAGAACAATCTTTGATTGCAGAAAAATTATATTCCTTAAAGCAAAGTATAGAAGAAATTGAGAAAGATGATAGCACTGAAGGAAAAGAAAAAGAAGTGATTTTGACAGGGTTGAATAAGCGATATAAAGAACTGGAGAATGCACTTGAAATTGCCAATAAAAATTTATTAGATACATGGGAGTATAGAAAGAAAAAATTTACAGATGATTATTATGAGTTTAAGGTAAGAGATAAAATTAAAAAAGTAAAAACATATCATGAGTCCTTATCACATAGCAAAATTCCAAAAGTAGCAGTACCAAAGTTTCGTAACTGGGGTGAGATTTTGAAATGGAATTTGCAGGAAAACTTTCCGGGTTCATTTCCTTATACAGCTGGTATTTATCCATTCAAGCGTGAAGAAGAAGATCCTACCAGAATGTTTGCCGGAGAAGGGTGTCCGGAGAGAACGAACAAGCGTTTTCATTATTTATCGTATCACATGCCTGCGAAGCGATTGAGTACGGCGTTTGACAGCGTGACTTTGTATGGAAGAGATCCGGATTATCGGCCGGACATTTATGGAAAAATTGGTAATTCGGGCGTTTCTGTTTGTTGTCTGGATGATGCGAAAAAGTTGTATAGTGGATTTAATCTGGCAGATCCAAAAACATCGGTGAGTATGACCATCAATGGTCCAGCGCCAACGATTACAGCATTTTTCATGAATACGGCTATTGATCAGCAGTGTGAAATTTACATTCGTCAGAATGGTTTGGAAGAAGAAGTCAAGCGGAAGATAGAAGAGGAATATAAAGCAAAAGGATTGACACCACCAAGATATAATGCTCCTTTGCCTGAAGGAAACGATGGACTTGGTTTGTTGTTATTAGGTACAACAGGAGATAGGGTATTACCGAGAGAAATTTATGAAAACATTAAGAAAGACACCTTGTCAAAAGTGCGTGGGACGGTACAGGCGGATATATTAAAAGAAGATCAGGCACAGAATACGTGCATTTTTTCAACAGAATTTTCTCTAAAGGTAATGGGCGATGTGCAAGAGTATTTTATAAAGCATAACATTCGTAATTTTTATTCTGTATCCATTAGTGGGTATCATATTGCAGAAGCAGGTGCTAATCCCATTACGCAATTGGCATTTACATTGGCGAATGGTTTTACTTATTTGGAATATTATTTAAGTCGAGGAATGAAGGTAGATGATTTTGCACCGAATTTTTCGTTTTTCTTTAGTAATGGAATGGATCCGGAATATAGTGTAATGGGGCGTGTCGCCAGAAGAATATGGGCTAAAGCGTTGAAGTATAAGTATGGTGCGAATGAGCGTTCGCAAATGTTGAAATATCATATTCAAACGTCTGGCCGTTCGTTGCATGCACAAGAGATAGATTTTAATGATATTCGCACTACTTTGCAGGCCTTGTATGCTATTTATGATAATTGTAATAGTTTGCATACCAATGCGTATGATGAAGCGATTACAACACCTACCGAAGAATCGGTGAGAAGGGCGGTGGCTATTCAATTGATTATTAATAAAGAATTAGGTTTAGCAAAAAATGAAAATCCACTGCAAGGTTCTTTCATTATTGAAGAGTTAACGGATTTAGTAGAGGAAGCCGTTTTAATGGAATTTGATAGAATTACCGAAAGAGGTGGCGTCTTAGGAGCAATGGAGACCATGTATCAAAGAAATAAAATACAAGAAGAAAGTTTGTACTATGAAACATTGAAACATACGGGAGAGTTGCCAATTATCGGAGTGAATACATTTTTAAGTTCTAAAGGTTCTCCGACAATTATTCCCAAAGAAGTGATTAGAAGTACTACTGAAGAAAAGGAACAACAAATTAATACAGTGAAAAGTGTGCATACGTTTTATGCGGACATGGCGTCACAAAAAATAAAGGAGTTACAACAAGTGGCTACGCATAATAAAAATATCTTTGAACAATTGATGGAAGTAAGTAAATATTGTACATTGGGACAGATTACCAATGCTTTATTTGAAGTAGGTGGACAATATAGAAGAAATATGTAAAATTAAAATACAATGTTTGCTCAAACAAAAGATGGCTTGAATATTTACTATGAAGTAAAAGGCAATGAACAGGGAGCAGAAAGTATAATTTTCTTGAATGGACTTTCTCAATCAACTTTGTCGTGGTATTTCATGCTGCCTTGCTTTGAGGAGAAGTATCGGATTATTTTGATGGATTTTATTTTTCAGGGACAAAGCGATAAAACGGAGGAATGGCGGGACTTTGACCAACACGCAGAAGATGTGGTGCAGGTTTTGAATGCTACCAATACGGATAAAGTTATTGTAGTAGGAATTTCTTATGGTAGTTTGGTAGCGCAACATTTGGCTTTGAATTATCCGGAAAGAGTGTCAAAATTGGTTTTGCTTTCTACCTTTGCACACAAGACACCATATTTTGAACTGATCGAACAAGCATGGTGGAGAGCATTAGAAATAGGCGGGTATTCGTTGATGTTTGACATTATGTTGCCCAATGTATTGAGTGAGCATTATTTTAAAAATCCTTTAATACCAATAGATACATTACGGCAAATAAGACAAGAAAGTAATCAGAGTGCAGATGCTTTATTTAAGTTGATGACTGCTACAAAAAATAGAGGAGATTTTCGTTCGCGTTTGAAAGAAATTAAAGTGCCAACACTTGTAATACATGGAGAGAAAGATACTTTGATTACTTTGTCCATGGGTGTTGAAGTAGTGAATCATATACCGAATGCGAAGTTTAAAGTGATTTCAGATGCAGGACATACGTTGAATTTAGAAAAGGTAAAAGAAGTGTGCATTGAGATTTTGAAGTTTTTAGATGAATAATCTAAAAAATTAGTAAGTAAAAATTTGGAGTGATACTCCATAAATTTCATAAAAAATATGGAGTATAACTCCATAAATTTAAAGTTAAAATCGTTGATTATCAGGAAATTATATTCAAAAAATTTTCTGAATTGATAATAGATACCTTTGCAGTTTTATATTCTTGTTTAAATACGGTGATGTTTGAATGCTTTGTTTTTCTGCTTGTATTGTGATTCCATTTGATTTCATAGCCATAAATTTGTTTGCCTTTAACTTCTATCATGTCGATTTCTTTTTGTTGATGTGTTCGCCAAAAATAAAGTTCTGAAAGATTGCCCGTGTATACAATTTTCTTATATTTTTCCATCATAATGAAGTTTTCAAAAAGGGCCCCAATATCGTTTCTGTAGTTTAAGTTATTGAATTGATTAATAATGGCGTTTCGTATTCCAACATCAATAAAATAGTATTTTGCTTTATTGACAATTTCATTTCGTTTATTTCTGCTGAAGCCGTTAATTTTTTTGATAACATAAGATTTTTCAAGCAAATCAAGGTATCTGGCTACGGTTTTAACATCCATTCTGGTGTGCATGGCTAATTCATTAAGTGAAACTTCGCTGCCAATCTGATAAGCGAGGAGTTTCAACAGTTCTAATAAATTAGCCGGCGCTTTGATTCTTTCAAGTGCAAACACATCTTTGAGCAAGTAGGAATCAACCAGTTCTTTTAAGATATGGGCTTTTTCTTTTTTAGTTTTAGCGGAAAGCACTTCTGGATACATACCAAATACAAGCCATTCAGAGAGTTTGGATTTCATTTCATAGGTGTTGTAATATTTTTTGAGTTCTAAAACGGAGAGCGGAAAGAGTAATAAGGTTTTTTTTCGACCAGTAAGTGGTTCGCCTGTTTGGTGACTTATTTCAAAGGAAGAGGAGCCAGTGACAATGAGGTACATTGGAAATTCGTCTATTATAATTTTTAAGGTTCTACCAATGTTTTTTATTTGTTGTGCTTCGTCTATTACAAGAAGTTGATAGCCCTGAATATAATCTTGAATGGTTTCAAAGTCCATTTGTTCAAAGAGTAGCTGAGTTTTGATATTATCGCCGGAATCGAGTTTGTATTTTAGGTGAGTGTTTTTTAGGAATTCTTTTACAAGAGTAGTTTTACCAACCCTTCTGGGACCATATATCATGAGAACTCTTTTTTTACTAATGAGTTGAGCGATATTATAAAATCTGTCAAACATTTTTTTCTGCAAATGTACGAAAAAAATATGGAATTATACTCCATAAATTTCATAAAAAATATGGAGTGTTACTCCATAAATTTAATGTTAAAATCATTGATTATCAATAAGTTATTTAAAATTTTTCTTACAATTTTATTTTTTAATGTTTGATATACAATTAAAAAACATTGATTTTAATGATGATTTGGAAGTTTATTTAAAAAATTAGATATTGAAAATTTTATGAAGATATTGAGAATACTGGTTTTCAGAAAGAATATATTTTTTTGTATACTTCTTCGGCAATGGTGAAATTGCGGTATTTTTGTGCGATGGATCTGATGATTAGAGGATTGTTATTTGAGTAATTAAGGTAATTGTCCATCCATTCAACAGATTTTTGAAATTCTTCTGTAGAGAGATTTTTCAAGACATAACCTATGTTATTTTTTTGAATGATGTCGGAGTCGTCGGAGATATTTTGTGGAATGATGACAGGCAGATTCATCGCCCAGTATTCTGCGTCTTTGATGGGGGAACAGAATTTTTTGGTGTAAACGGGCTTGATTGGAGATATGGCAAAATCGGCGATATTTAAGTAGTGCGCAACTTGAGAGTGTGGGACAAATAAATGTAATAGTTGATGTGTATGAATATTATATTGTTGACATTTACTTTGAATATATTGTTGAGAATGCGATGAAAGCAGGATAAAGTAAAATTGTTCTTTCCAGTATTGTTGTGCGATATTTAGCCATGAAAAGAATTCATCTTCCCAGTATATTCCACCGAATTTTCCAGCGTATATCCCGATGATTTTATTTTCAATCTTCATTTTTTTTCTCCATGAAATTCTTTCTTTTTCATTAGGTTGAAAAAGATGCAAATCCACACAGGCG
>CAZNVL010000043.1:18513-19076 GCA_964576565.1 uncultured Flavobacteriaceae bacterium
ACCAGTTATTTTTTTGGGGTGAATAATTGAATTTTTTCGTTGCGTATTCTTTTATCATACCTTCGGTAGTAGCGATGTGATATTTTGCATGGTGGGTCATTTTTTTCTCAAAGTAGTGTAGTATCTTAAACGGGAGAGAGTTGGGTTTCCATTCATTGCATTCTACCATGGCTTCGGCATGAGGTTCGTAACTATCTAAAATGAGTGACTTGAAAGTGAGACGAGAAAGGATGTAAGCAAATGTGCCTGCTGGTGTGCACCATGTATGGATATAGTGAATACGTTTAATAAACGAGAATAGGAAAAGATAAGACAGAACGTAAGCGTAGTAAAAAAAAGCATATATGCTGAATGGGTAGTACTTAAATGAAAGTATTTTAATTTTATCATGATGGAATGAATGTTGATTTCTATTTTTTTTATTGAGGGTTACAAGATAAATAGTTGAATGGGGAGGAAGAAGATTAGCAATAATACGAAGATACGGCAAAGTATAGGTTTGAATGAGTGCATCGTTAAAATCCCAGTAGGTAAGTACAAGTATATTTTTTGGTTTGTTCATT
>CAZNVL010000044.1:0-10507 GCA_964576565.1 uncultured Flavobacteriaceae bacterium
TTTACACTTTATTACAACATAACCTGTCCCCGATACTCGGGGCTGGCTCCGATTTATCGGGAACATCACCAACCCCTTCCAATAAAGTTGGAATGCTTACCTTCCCGATTTGCCTTGCTTCTCGAGACAAATCTGAAAATTTGCCCCTATTGATAAATTTCTGTACTATCGGTTTATCGGGATATTTTTCTAATATATCAAGATGTGCAAAATAAATTTTGCAGAAAAAAAATAAAATTCATACATTTGCACCCCTTAAATTTTTTTTATGGAAAAACGTTATGAAACGGTCTTCATTTTAACTCCCGTTTTGTCTGAAGAACAGGCAAAGGAGGCCGCCAAAAAAGTTGGACAATTTTTAAAACAACAAAAAGCTAAAGTGCTTCACGAAGAAGTATGGGGATTACGAAAATTGGCTTATCCCATTCAAAAAAAATCAACAGGTTTTTATTTCCTGTATGAATTTACTTCCGATGCGCCTACTATTGTAAAAGATCTGGAGGTATTTTTGAAAAGAGATGAAAGAGTACTTCGTTACTTAACAGTAGCTATGGATAAATACGCTATTGAGTATTCAGAAAAAAGAAAAGCAAAAATGAAATCCTCTTCTACTATCACTTCTTCTAAGAAAAAAAGAACAAGTGCCAAAAAAGTAAAAGAAGAAGATATCTAGTGTAAAATAATAAATTTAAAAAATTAAACCTATGAGCACAGATTCAGAAATCAGATATTTAAACCCCTTAAACATTGAAGTAAAAGAAAAGAAGAAAAAGTTTTGTTGGTTTACTAAAAATGGTATCAAGTACATTGATTACAAGGACCCGGATTTTTTATTGAAATTTGTAAACGAGCAAGGTAAAATTTTACCACGCCGAATTACAGGAACTTCATTAAAATATCAAAAAAGGTTAGCCCAAGCCATCAAAAGAGCAAGACATTTAGCATTACTACCATTTTCAACCGATTTACTTAAATAATAATCTTTAATCTCTCATTAAAAACTAAAGATATGGAAATCATTTTACAGCAAGATGTAAATAATTTAGGGTATAAGTACGATGTTGTCAACGTAAAACCTGGCTATGCACGAAACTATCTTATCCCTAAAGGGTTGGCTATTGAAGCCACTGAAAGCGCCAAAAAAATGAACGCTGAACTGGTAAAGCAAAAACAACACAAAGAAGAAAAAATCAGAAAAGAAGCACAAGAAAATGCTTCTAAACTTTCTGCTCTTGTGCTTAAAATTGCCACCAAATCAGGCGAAAACGGAAAAATTTTTGGTTCTATCACTACTATTCAAATTGCTCAAGCACTGCAAGAACAAGGGTTTAACGTTGACAGAAAATCCATTACTCTGGCAGAGGAACATATTAAAACATTAGGAACCTACAAGGCAAAAGTAAAACTCTACAAAGATATTACTACTGAAATAAATTTTGAAGTAGTGAGTGAATAATGTTTATGAATAATACTGCTTATTTGCAATTAAGCCCAACTTTATGTTGGGCTTAATTATTTTATGATACCCTTATGTAAAATTTTTCTATCATTAATTTCAATAATATTTAGTGGCAAAAAATAGTTCTTTCGAATATATCCCATTTTTGTATCTAAATTGAGAGCTCTGGCACCATTGGAAGTAGCCCATTTTAGGACACTTTCAATAGATAATTTCGGAAAGTTAGAAAGCAATACATTCATTTCATCTACAATACTCAAATTAAAATTAGACGCTAAACTATCCGTTCCAATGCAAATATTTTCTGTATAAGATGTAATAAAATCAATAGCAGGAAGTTGCTGTTCAATTAATAAATTAGCATTCGGACATAAACAAAAGAAAATTTTATCTTTGAAAGTATTAAAAATCCATTCAAATTCTCTTTTCCAAAATGTGTTATGAACTAAAATAATGGATCTGGCATTTTCTATTAATTGCTGGAAACAATCTTCAAAATTATTAATTAAGTGTAAAATCTCCTTATGATTTATGTTTATCTCTTTTTCAAAAAAACTTCTCATTTCGGAATTTTGATTATTCAAAAAATTAATCTCGTCCGAACTTTCCATAAAATGCATAGAACTAATGAATGATTTTTTATCGTTTTTATAGGCACTGAGTATGCTTTGCCATAATGGATGGGATAAACTATAAGGTGCGTGTACCACTAAAAATGCAGGAAGTCCGTGATTTAAAAAAATATCTCTTATTCCTTTTGCCTTTTGAAAAATACTTTCTGCTTTGTTTGATAACAATCCAAATACTTCAATAAAATTTACATAATGTATCGGGCTGTTTGTCTTAATTTCCAAAGTATGTAAAGTATTCACAATATCCCCCACACCCACAATGCCATTTTTCTGCATTTTCTTGTCCCAATATTCTGCTTGCGCAATGATTTCATTTTCACTAAATAAATTTCTCTTATCAAACATCTGCTTTAAAAAACCTAAAAGACCTTTCCCATGTTCAAATTGATTATGTAAATAACTCAACTCTAAGTGACAATGCGCATTTACAAACCCCGGCACAAGCACGCCTTCATAATATTCTGCTGTATTATCATTATCACCTGAATAAAACAAGCCAACAATTTGATTCCCATGAATGACAATGGTATTTTCTTCAACAAACTTTTCCCCATCAAAAATTTTATCACATTTAATAATTCGTTCCATTAAAAAAACAAAGGGCAAATCTAACGATTTGCCCTTTTACAATTTTTTATTTTTGGAAACCAATGAACTTATTTGCCTTGCCTTACATTTTTAGCTTGAATGTCGGGAACTTTTATACTTTTTGTTTTAGATTCAATGACTGTAGGTACTTGACGCGGCGGTGCCGGACCAAAACGAATATCCGCATTCTTTGAAAGCAAATTTCCTTTTTCATCGTATTCATCTGCTCTATTCGCTACAACATGCCATGAAAATGCAATATTGGATTTACCATTGTTTAATTCCACTACATCAAATCCACTTTGTGTTTTGTTCGTTACATACACACCATTACATTCCCCTTCTAATTGAATAAAAACACGCAACGGATGCTTCTCATTGACAGAGATATTTTTGACAAATGTAGGATCCAAATCAATGTGTGCTTTTCCATTGACTAATTTTCCAACACCATAATCTTCAAATAAAATTTCTGGTGCTTCAGGGCAATACAAGTTCACTATTTCTCCTTTGGTATTTCTAACAATAGTTGAAACACTGCCCGATCCGTTGATTTTATATCCCGTTACGCCAAAAAAGCCCCCTACATAAGCATAGTTTCCTCCGCCATTATCAAAGTATCCGCCAAAAGTACCACTTCCAGAGCCCACTGCATGCCCATATACAGCTACTGTTTGTCCTTGAAATGTACCACCACTTCCACTTGCATAATTAATAATCCCTAAATTATTACCCGATGCGGATATACCATTACCATTTGATACGGTTGTTCCATAACTAACAATCCCATATTGTGTTCCTGTTGCCGCAATAGCAGAACCATTCGTGAGATAATTCATAGTAGCCACATTGTTACCACCTGCTAATAAACCTGTTCCTGTAGCATTTGAGTTGAAAGCCACAACAGCCATGGCCCCATTATTCCCTGCAATTCCGGTTACTCCATCCACTGTAACACTGGCAGGTCCAACGCCTAATACACCGGTACCATTATTGGCACTTGCTGTCCCATATACGCCAGTAGCAGGACCCTGACCGTACACAGCAGGATTATTATTCGTTGTAATGCCCACCATCGTAAAGCCCGTCCCTGTATTTTGTCCATAAATGGCTTCACCACTACCAGAAGAGTATCCATTAATAGCCGCATTGGTGCCAGCAGCATAAGTAGAAAATACATCTCCGGCAAATGGTGTCGTGTTATTAATAACTACCTGACCATTACCCATCACCCGCATTCTCTCGGTATTATTCGTTTTAATAATCCAATCGGCATTATTGATGGTGCCAATAAATTCATTGGGCGTTCCGGGCAGAGTTCCTGTTAATGTGTTACCATTAATATCCCAGCCATTCGCAATGCCATTCGTTAGCCGTTGCCAGGCCGCTCCGTCCCAATAATAATATCCCGGCGTTACATTATTTGGAAAAGTGCCGGCAGTAGCCGTATTGTAAACCAATAAACTATTAGCAATACCAGCACCAATGGGCGCATTGCTATTCCGTGCAGTCAGTGCCACACGCGGAATTAAAATTCCCTTATTTGAAAAATCAACATCTAACCCGGCAGAATTATTTGGTGCAGCACCCGTTGAATTAATACCCACATTTTGAGCATTTAATACACAAATGCTTGAAAATGCACTAATAAGAACTACTGATACTTTTTTCATATTATTATTATTTTTTTGCAAATATAAACAAAAACATTATATGCAACTACTACCACTTATAAAATTTCTTAAAATTAAATATAAGTTATTGAATATCAATAAAATATTTTTTTTAACACATTCTGTATAATGAAATAATGCCATTTATTTCATAAATTTGCCTGCTCTTTTTTTAAGGGAAAAGGAGCATAATAATATCATTAACTAACTCCTCAGGTATGCCCTTAACATGCCTGATACAAATTCAAACAACATGTCTGAATTAACTAAAGAACAAACTAATCAATTAGTGGATTTTGATTGGTCAAAAATTAGCAAAAAACAAGAGGGTTACACCCCAGACGAAAGAAAAAAACTAGATGAAGTTTATCAGAAAAAATTAACTTCTATTAAAGCCCATTCTGTTGTAGAAGGCACAGTGGTGAGTGTAAACGATAAAGAAGTAGTCGTTAATATCGGATATAAATCCGACGGCGTTATACCCATCAGTGAATTTCGCTATAATCCCGATTTAAAAATTGGTGATAAAGTGGATGTGTACATTGAAAAAGTAGAAGATAAAACAGGACAACTGATACTTTCACACAAAAAAGCCAGAGCATCCAGCAGTTGGCGTAGAGTTGTACAAGCCCATGAAAGCAACGAAACAGTCATTGGTTATATTAAATGCAGAACCAAAGGCGGTTTAATCGTAGATGTATTTGGACTGGAAGCATTTTTACCCGGCTCACAAATAGATGTTAAACCCATTAAGGACTATGATGCATTCGTAGGGAATAAAATGGAATTTAAAGTGGTGAAAATTAATGAAGAACTCAAAAACGTCGTTGTATCGCATAAAGCACTCATTGAAGATGAAGTTGAAAAACAAAAATCCGATATTATTTCAAAATTAGAAAAAGGCCAAATTTTAGAAGGTATTGTAAAAAATATCACTTCTTATGGAGTATTTGTAGATTTAGGAGGAATTGATGGATTAATTCACATTACTGATTTGGCGTGGGGCAGAATCAGTCATCCGGAAGATGTTGTAAAATTAGACCAAAAAATTCAAGTAGTTATTTTAGATTTTGATAATGATAAAAAAAGAATACAGTTGGGTTACAAACAATTACTACCACATCCGTGGGAAAATTTAGACCCCAACTTAAAAGTAGGCGATAAAGTAAAAGGAAAAATTGTAGCTGTCATAGATTACGGTGCGTTTTTAGAAATTGCACCGGGTATTGAAGGACTTATTCACGTCTCCGAAATGAGCTGGAATCAACATTTACGCTCTGCCCAGGACTTTGTAAAAATTGGAGATGAAGTAGAAGCAGTTATCCTTACACTGGATAGAGACGAAAAGAAAATTAGTTTTGGAATGAAGCAACTAACGCCTGATCCATGGGCCAACATTATGGAAAAATATCCGGTTGGTTCCAGACATAAAGGAATGGTACGAAACATTACGGCTTACGGCGTATTTGTTGAACTAGAGCCGGGCGTAGACGGGCTTGTTCATATTTCTGACCTATCCTGGGATAAAAAAATTAAACATCCTTCTGAAATTACTAAAAAAGGAGAAGAACTAGAAATCGTAGTACTTGAAATTGATACCAATAACCGCCAACTCAAACTCGGCTATAAACAATTGCAAGAAAATCCTTGGGATGTTTATGAAACAGTATTTACAGTGGGAAGTATTCATAAAGGTACCATCGTTTCTAAAGATGATAAAAAAGCCATTGTGAGCTTAACTTATGGTGTAGAAGGTATTGCCCCCATTCGTCAACTGGTAAAAGAAGATGGTAAAATGGCAGAAGTAGATGAAACATTGGACTTTAAAGTAACAGAATTTGATAAAGACGCTAAAAAAATTGTCGTTTCTCATACCCGTACCTTTAAAGACGAAAAAGCAAAAGAAAAAGAAGTCGTTAAAGAAAACTTAAAGAAGATTAATGAAAGCGTTGAAAAAACAACCTTAGGCGATATTCTGAAAGAAAAAATTGAAAAGAAAAAAGAGGACTAATTCATTGAAATTCTTAAAGCTAAAAACTCGCCATGGTTTTTAGTTTTTAAGGTGCCCCGATGAAAAAAATCATCGGGGTTTTTTCTTTTATTTCAGATAAACGACTTGTATATTCGCAGGCAAATTTTGGCTCCGTAGTTCAATTGGATAGAACATCAGATTCCGGATCTGAAAATAGGGGTTCGAGTCCCTTCGGAGCTACTAACTATTCTGAATGCCTATCAGCATTATCAACTCAATTGCCTCCTGGCTAATAAAAAAACGACTACATGAAATAGAATTATTTATTAAATATCCAATAGAAGTCCAGAACGAATGGCTGTTAGAATTAGTGAATATTGCTAAAAACACAGAATTCGGTTTAAAATATAAGTTTGAAGAAATTGACAAATACGACAGGTTCAAAGAACAAATACCTTTACAGGATTACGAATCCTTAAAACCATATATTGAAAGAAACAGAAAAGGAGAACAAAATCTCTTATGGCCTGCTGATATCATTTGGTTTGCTAAAAGCAGCGGCACTACCGACAAAAGCAAATTTATCCCTGTGAGTGAGCAAACACTGGAAGAATGCCACTTCAACGGCGGAAAAGACATGATTGCCTTGTATATTAATAACCACGAAAACAGCCAGCTTTTTACCGGAAAAAATCTGGCCTTAGGAGGAACATGGAAAATTTTTGAAACAGAAAATCACAAATCCTATTATGGCGATGTAAGCGCTATTATCATTCAGAATTTACCTTTATGGGCAGAATTTTTCAGAGCACCTGCCCCAGAAATTGCACTTATGGACGAGTGGGAAGAAAAACTTGAATTACTCGCTGAAAATATGAAAAATGAAAACGTCCTTAGCATCGCAGGAGTACCAAGTTGGATGTTGGTTTTACTAAAAAAAATAATAGAAAAAAAGAACCTTCAATATATTACTGACGTTTGGCCGAACCTGGAAGTATATTTTCATGGAGGAGTCAGTTTTGAACCTTATAGAAAAAACTTTCAAACCATATTTGGCAACCGCACTGTAAATCTCATGCAACTCTATAACGCCTCTGAAGGTTTTTTTGCTATCCAGGACCGAAAAGATGCGGACGACATGCTGCTTATGTTAGATTATGGAATATATTACGAATTCATCCCAGAAGAATATTTTGATACACAAGACAAAAAAGTTATCAATTTAGAAGAAGTTGAACTGAATAAAACATACGCCTTAGTAATTACTACTACATCAGGACTTTGGAGATACCAAATCGGTGATACCATCCAATTTACCTCCTTAAATCCATTTAGAATTAAAATTGTAGGAAGAACCAAACATTTTCTGAATGTTTTTGGCGAAGAAGTAATGGTTCATAATACAGATATGGCAATCGCTGAAGCATGTAAACAAACCAATGCTTCTATTATAGATTACACAGTCGCTCCCATTTTTATGTCAGAAAATTCCGGCGCACATCAATGGATTATTGAATTTGAAACACCGCCCGAAGATTTAAACTATTTTACATACATACTGGATAACACACTCAAAGAGAAAAACTCCGACTACGAAGCCAAACGATATAACAACTATGTTTTAGCAATGCCACAAGTCATTTCTACCCCCAAAAACACATTTTACGAATGGCTTAAAAGGCACAACAAATTAGGCGGACAACACAAAGTACCCCGATTATCCAACGACCGAAAAATTGCTGAAGGATTATTATCCATCATCCATGAAATTAATTAAACCCCTTATACTAGCAATTACTTTTTTTATCGGCAATGATAACTTTGCCCAAGATTCTATTTTACCCATAAAAGCACAAAAAATTTTAGTAGATAATATCGGCAACATATATGCACTTAACAACGATGTTATCACAAAATATTTTACCAATAAACAAGAAAAAACATTCAGTATAAAGTCCTACGGTACACTTGAAAGCATGGATGTTTCAAATACATTAAGAGTACTTTTATTTTTCAAAGATTTTCAGAGAATTTTATTTTTAGATAGCCAACTCTCTCCCAATGGCCCTGCTATTGAATTGAGTGAATTGGGTTTTGAACAAAGCGGGCTGGTATGTTCATCTTTTAATAACGGATTCTGGATATACAATCAGGCCAACAACGAACTCATCCGATGGAATCAAAATCTGGAAATAAACGTCCGTACAGGCAATCTGAAACGCTTATTGGACATCAACATTACTCCCAATTTTATGATAGAACACAACGGTAAATTATACTTAAATTCTCCCAACATTGGGATATTGGTATTTGATATTTATGGCGCTTACCTTAAAACCATACCACTGAAAGATTTAAAGAACTTTTATATAAATTATCCCTATCTTTTTTACCTGAAAAATAATCATATCCTTTCTTTTGACTTAAACACATTCGAAACAACAGAATTAGACACAATAAAAAACAATTGCACAGATGTATCTATTACTGCTACAAAATGCTTCTGGCTTTGTAAAGAATATATTATCGTAAATAATTGCATAAAATAAATCCAAAATGAAACGATTAGAAGATGAGATAAAACAAAAATCATTTAAATCAGAAAAAGAAAAAGTACTGGTGAATTTAATTTTTACCTACAACTATTTTCAACAGACATTTGAAGCATTGATGAAACCATTTCAAATCACACCACAGCAATATAATATATTACGAATTCTCAAAGGCCAATACCCCAACGCTATTTCATTAAAAGAAATTAAAAACAGAATGTTAGACAAAAATTCAGATGTATCAAGAGTGGTAGAGCGGATGCGAAAAAAAAATATATTGACCCGAACCATCAATCCCAACAACAGACGAGCAGTTGAAATTAAAATTACCCAACAAGGAATAACTCTTCTTGAAAAAATAGCCCCTCAATTAGAAAACTATCATAATACGCTCGTTCAATTAAATAATAAAGAACTCAAATTACTTAACCAACTTTTAGATAAACTGCGAAACACCACTTCAAATTAAATAACATGGAAGATTATATTGATTTTTTATCCCCTGTTTCACCAACTTGTTTTGAACTTGTAAAGGACGAGTATCAATTTGGAAACAAATGGGAAATACACACAGAAAACCATTATCCCAATACTGAAGAAGCAAAAATTGTACTAATCGGAGTTGAAGAAGATCGGGCAGCCATTGTCAATCATGGAAGTGCTAATGCACCAGATGCAATCAGAAAATATCTCTATTCATTTTTCCCATACATCAGCCAATATAACATAGCAGATATGGGTAATATAAAACAAGGCCATACCATCAAAGACACCTACATTGCACTTAAAACAATTGGCGAAGAACTTCTTAAACAAGATAAAATTATTTTGATCCTCGGCGGAAGCAATGATATAGCGTATGCCCAATTTTTAATGTACGAAAAACTAGAAAGAATTATCAATATCTGCAATGTGGATGCGTATGTTGACTTTAATAAAACTATTGAAGAAAAAATAAATAATAAAAATTACATCGGAAAAATAATCCTTCATGAACCTAACTATTTATTCAATTACGCACATCTCGCCTATCAATCCTACTTTGTAGGCGATACCAATGTTCAATTTATGGACGACTTATATTTTGAATACTACCGATTGGGAACTATTCGTGGTAACATTGAAGAAACTGAACCTGTGATTCGTAACTCCGATGCACTTCTTTTTGATCTATGCGCCGTAAAAAGAAACGATGGTGGAATGGTAGAACATTCCTCTCCCAATGGCTTAAGTGCAGAAGAAGCATGTCAAATCATGTGGTACGCCGGCATGAACGACAAACTTTCCAGCATTGGAATTTATGAAACCAATCCAACATTAGACCAATCCAACGTTTCAGCACACCTCTCCGCTCAGATGGTCTGGTCTTTCATAGAAGGCGTCTTCAATAGAAAAGACGATCAACCTATTAAAAACCACCCGGATTACGAAACTTATACCGTTCAAATGCACAAAGGCAAATACACTATTCATTTCATCAGAAGTCATAAAACCGGCCGCTGGTGGATGGAAGTCCCCTACCCTCCACATCTTACTCAAAACTATGAGCGGCATACAATGATCCCTTGCTCTCCAAAAGATTACGAACTGGCTATGAACGACGAACTTCCGGACAGATGGTGGCAAACCTA
>CAZNVL010000044.1:10607-18042 GCA_964576565.1 uncultured Flavobacteriaceae bacterium
AACCGAATTTTTTATTTTTCGTCTATAAAGCCGAATTTTTGTATTTTCGCCTAAATAACCGAATTTTCAAATAATCTTTTTTCACTGAAAGTATCGAATACTTAGCAAGTAACCCCAAGCTACTATTATAGCCATTGAAAAACTTAACATGGTGCCAATAAGTATATACTCCGTCAACTTTCTATCTTTTGCTCTGGTTAAATCGTTAAACCTTAACACAGATTTTGCTGCCAGTAAATATCCTACTGCATTGGTTTGACCAGAAATTATGAAACCAAATACCATCAATCTTTCTAACATTCCTATGTACTTCCCTGCATCTTTCAGCGAATCATCTTTTGCATCATCGGATAAATTCCAGTAACTCATTAAATGCTTAATTACTATGGACGACACTTGTGTAATAAGTACAAGGCACACAAACAGCATATAAAAATATTCTTTATTCAAATTTATTCTTGACAAAATAACTCCAATACTGTGGTGATACATCGTTACAGACAAGAGAACCATAATGTGCAGCATTTGGTCAATAAAAAACAATATCCTATGATTAAAAATTTCTTTCTTATTCATCTCAACCTTTAAAACATCTATAACTAAATGAGAAAGAACTATACATATAGAAGTAAACCAAAAATTTAAACCTAAGAAAATTAAAAGTATAACGAAGTGAATCAATATGTGAATATAAAGATATAATGATAAATAGGACTTTTTATTTTTATCTTCTACCATTCTGGTAGTTTGAAAAACAAAATCGCCTAATAGATGCGCCAAAAAAATTTTCAGGAAAAATACCATCATAATTTGGTTATTATTTTTCTATAATATTTTTCAAACCTGGATAATTCATCAAATGCAGCCCTTTTCAACGTTTCGCTAATGGTACTGGCGGAACGTTTAAAACGTTTGGCAATTGTTTGTATTTTTAATTCAGGATGTAATAATTTCACCAAAAAAAACTTTGCTTCAGTTTTTGTCCATTTGTTCATTAGTAGCAATGCCAACGCCATACTTGTATTGAGCAATTCATTAAAATCTTCATCAGATGTCTTAAATATTACATTTTGCTTTTTCAAATTATTCATACCTCTACCCGAATAAGTATATGCTTCTCCGGTGCGTAAACTAATACTCTTACTTTTTTTACTTTTATCTTCTTCCCCAATTCCAATACTCATTCTTACATCCAGCTGATTGGATATTTCTTTTAACCCTGCTTTTATATGTAATACAACCAGCAAAACATCTTCCGGTTTTACTCTCATTTGAAAAGAATCACCCTTCAATATCTCCCAATCTTGTGGCGAGTGCCCATAATGGCTTAAAATTTGTATAAGTTTATTTTGCCATTTTGTAACTTTATGTTGAGATGAATTAATAACATCTCCAGAAATAACGGCTACTTTCATAAGCAGCCACAAACATAAGAATTTATTCTTTACTTTTCGCCTAATAAACCGAATTTTTTATTTTTCGTCTATAAAGCCGAATTTATATTTTTTCAGTCGTATATTAAAAACAGTAATTACTTATCACACACAAAATATCTCCATCACTATTCAATAAATAACATTACATTTGCAACCCAGATTAAACGATATGTCCAAAAAAGATCAATTACCTTTTTCCCCATTATGGATATGGGCAATTGTCTGGTTTCCGTTTCTTTTATTATTTTTGATAGCATTTTTAGTGTCAAAAGATTTATTTGGGAAACTACCAAGCGTTGAAGAACTCCAAAACCCCAAAAGCAATATCGCAACAGTCATTTTAAGTTCTGATAATAAAATATTAGGAAAATATTATGCTGAAAATAGAATTAATTCAGAATATAAAGAACTGAATCCATGGCTCATCAAGGCCTTGCTCGCTACAGAAGATATTCGCTTTAATGAGCACAGTGGCATTGATATCAAAGCCCTTTTTCGTTCTGCTTATGGCGTATTGACAGGTAGTTCCAAAGGCGGCGGCAGCACCTTAACCCAGCAATTAGCCAAAATGATGTTCCCAAGAGAAAAACTCAACAAAGCCCAATTGATCATAAGAAAAATAAAAGAATGGATTATCGCCATTCGCCTGGAAAGAAATTATACCAAAGAAGAAATCATAACCATGTACCTTAATCGTTTTGACTTTCTGAACCTGGCCGTCGGTATTAAGTCGGCTTCCAAAATTTACTTTAGCACAACACCGGACAGTTTAAATATCCAGCAAGCCGCCATGTTGGTAGGTATGGCACAAAACCCCTCCTTATACAATCCGATCCGTTTTCCTGAAAAAGCCCTGAAAAGAAGAAATGTTGTACTCTCCCAAATGAAAAAATACGGTTTTATATCCTCTCAAAATTACGACTCATTAAGCGTATTACCACTTGGTTTAAAGTTTAATCCGGAAAGTCATAACGAAGGATTAGCCACATATTTCAGAGAATATATCCGGGAATATTTTCTGAAAGAATGGTGTAAAAATCACCTCAACCCCGAAACAGGAGAACCATACAATCTTTACAAAGACGGATTAAAAATATACACTACTATTGACAGTCGTATGCAAAAGTACGCAGAAGAAGCCGTAAAAGAACACATGCACGACTTACAAATAGCATTTTTTAAGGAATGTAAAAACAAACGCAATGCCCCTTTCGCATGGAATCTTACTAAAAAAGAAATTGAAGTTATCTTGCTGACCTCTGCCAAAAGAACAGACCGGTATAAAGCATTAAAAAAGCAAGGATGGAAAGAAGAAGAGATATTAAAAACCTTTCACCAAAAGTTTCCAATGCGTGTCTATACACTGAATGGAGAAAAAGATACTATATTAACCCCATGGGACAGTATCCGCTATTACAAAACCTTTTTACAATGCGGATTCATGGCTATGGAACCACAAACCGGCTTCATTAAAGCATGGGTAGGCGGCATTAATCACAAACACTTCAAATACGACCATGTCAAACTATCAAAAAGACAAGTCGGTTCTACCTTCAAGCCATTCGTTTATGCTCTAGCTATTCAGGAAGGTTATTCGCCTTGCTATCAGGTGCCTAATGTCAGAACCTGCATCACAGACGACCTGGGCAGAGAATGGTGTCCCGATAATTCCGACGGCGAAAAAGGTACCGGCAAACTCGTTACTTTACGCTATGCCTTAGCCAATTCCATCAATTATATTTCAGCATGGCTAATGAAGCAATTTGGTCCGCACGCTGTAGTGCAATTAGCCAGACGATTAGGAATTACATCAGAATTACCGGAAGTCCCTTCCTTATGTTTAGGAACAGCAGACATCTCGCTCTTTGAAATGGTGGGCGCCAACGCCAGCTTTGTCAACAAAGGCACCTATATTGAACCTATATTTATTACCAGAATTGAAGATAAAAACGGAAAAGTGCTGGAACAGTTTATACCAAAAACCAACGAAGTGTTCAATGAAGAAAAAGCGTACATTATGATACAACTCATGCGTGGAGTAGTGGATTATGGCACAGGGGTACGATTACGATATAAATTTGGCTTAAAAAACCCCATTGCCGGCAAAACAGGCACCACACAAAACAATTCAGACGGTTGGTTTATTGGACTTACACCCGAACTGGTAGCAGGTGCATGGGTAGGTGGAGATGAACGTAGCATTCACTTTAATACTTTAGAAATGGGACAAGGCGCTTCTATGGCCCTACCTATATGGGCTAAATTTTTTCAAAAAATATATGCCGATAAAACATTAAATGTCCATCAAGGTGATTTTTCAAAACCACAAAATCTTAGTAATATAGAATTAGATTGCTCTAAATACGATAAAAATAACGACCTAAACTTTGAATTTAAATCACACGATTGGTTTGAATAATTTTCCAACAACACAGCTTTAATACCACTACCTATGAATAAAAATAAAAATAAAAAAAACAAGACCTCTAATCAAAATAAAAACACATCCAAATTACATTCTAAACATACTCACCAAAAACATTCCTATCAAAAAAACAATAACAACATTCATTCCTCCTCAAACACCGAGAACCAAAGCATACGATTAAACAAATACATTGCTAATTCAGGAATATGTTCAAGAAGAGAAGCCGATCAACTGATTGAAGCCGGTGTTGTAAAAGTTAATAATACCACTATCACGACTCTTGGTTACAAAGTAAAACCAACAGATATTGTAGAAGTAGAAGGACAAAAAATAAAAAACGAAAAAAAAGTATATCTGCTTTTGAATAAACCCAAAGATTATTTAACTACTACCAAAGACCCTCAAAACAGAAAAACTGTAATGGATCTGATTAGCAATGCCTGCAAAGAAAGAATATTCCCTGTCGGAAGATTAGACCGGCAAACCACCGGATTATTATTATTCACCAACGACGGTGAACTAGCCGACAAACTGATGCATCCCAAATCACAAATACCTAAATTATACCATGTAAAACTTAACCGAAACTTTTCATACAACGACTTTCAAAAATTAGCACAAGGTATTGAATTAGAAGACGGCTTTATTAAACCCGATGCACTCAGCTACGTTATGGGAAGTAAAAATGAATTAGGCATTCAAATACATAGTGGTAAAAACCGTATCATAAGAAGAATATTTGAACATCTTAGATATGAAGTTATTAAACTAGATAGAGTTATGTATGCAGGACTAACAAAAAAGAATCTTCCAAGAGGCAAATGGAGATTTCTTTCCGAAAAAGAAATACAATATCTTAAAATGCTCTAAATCTTTTCTAATTTCAAAAAAACAATAAATCAAAAAAACAATTCTATTTTTCTGACATTGCTGCTGTTACATCAAAGCATCTAACTTTGCCTGAATGCTCGCCTTAGGAACAGCGCCAATCAATTTATCTACTACCTGTCCGTTTTTGAAAAAAAGTAAAGTAGGAATACTTCGGATGCCATAATTGGTAGGCGTAATTGGGTTTTCATCTGTATTCACTTTTACAACAACGGCCTTGCCTTCATATTGCTTTGACAACTCTTCAATAACAGGTCCAATAGCCCGGCAAGGACCACACCATTCTGCCCAAAAATCTACTAATACTGGTTTGTTACTTTTGAGTACAATTTCTTCAAAGTTGCTGTCATTCACTTGTAAAGCCATAACTTTTTAGCCGCAAATTTGAATATAATTTTATAGAATGACAAATAAATGAAAACACTAAAAGCTAAATTAACATCTTTTTTTACTTCTGTTGAATGTTGTACTAAACACTTTGAGTTAAATAATTAACATAGCATCTCCATAAGTAAAAAAACGATACTTTTCTTTTACAGCTTCTTTATAGGCCCGCATAATCAATTCATATCCCCCAAATGCAGCTGTGAGCATAAGAGGAGTGGATTCCGGCGTATGAAAATTAGTTACCAACGCATTGGGAATATGAAATTGATACGGAGGAAAAATAAACTTATTCGTCCAGCCCATTCCGGCATTTAACCTTCCGGTAGTAGATACCGAAGATTCTATAGTTCGCACCGCACTCGTCCCTACCGCCACCACACGTTTTTTGTTATCCAATGCTTCGTTAATGATTTTAGCAGCATTGGCTGGTATAATATATTCTTCGCTTTCCATTTTGTGTTTACTCAAATCTTCCACTTCAACAGGCCGAAAAGTACCCAGCCCAACATGTAAAGTAATGGTAGCAAACTGAATGCCCTTGATTTCCATTCTTTTTAAAAGTTCTCTGCTAAAATGCAAGCCGGCCGTAGGTGCTGCCACTGCCCCTTCATTTTTAGCATAAACCGTTTGATACCTTTCAGTATCTATTGGTTCAGGTTTTCTCTTAATGTATTTAGGTAATGGTACTTCTCCTAATTCATACAATTTTTTACGAAACGCCTCATAAGGTCCTTCAAATAAAAATCTTAATGTTCTGCCTCTTGAAGTGGTATTATCAATAACTTCTGCTACCAATTCTTCATTTTGTCCGAAGTAAATTTTATTTCCTATTCTTATTTTTCTGGCGGGATCTACCAGCACATCCCATATTTTCATTTCGGCGTTAATCTCTCTTAATAAAAACACTTCTATTTTAGCGCCTGTTTTTTCTTTATTTCCATACAATCGTGCCGGAAAAACTTTGGTATCATTGAGTATAAAAACATCGTCTTCATCAAAGTAATCAATAATATCTCTAAACATTTTGTGCTCAATTTTACCAGTATTTTTGTGCACAATCATTAACCGGCTTTGATCTCTTTCTTTTGCCGGATACTCTGCCAATAAATCTTTTGGCAGATTAAATTTGAACATAGATAATTTCATAATCTTACGGGATTATTAGGTGAATGATAAGTGGAACAAATTTATGCTTTCAAGGCCTCGGCACCTGCTACAATTTCAAGTATTTCTTTCGTAATAGCAGCTTGTCTGGCTTTATTGTAATCAATACGCAGTGTTCGCAATAATTCTTTGGCGTTATCCGTTGCTTTGTGCATGGCTGTCATACGGGCACCGTGTTCAGATGCGTTAGAATCTAACAGCGCTTTATAAAACTGCGTCTTCAAAGATTGTGGAATAAGTATATCAATGATGTAATTTCTATTGGGTTCAAAAATGTAATCTACACTTGTGTTCTTTAAATCCTCTGATTTTTTTATAGGCAGAAATTCTTCTACTATAGGATATTGTACAGCCGCATTCTTAAACTGATTGTATAGAAGCAGAACGGCATCAATTTTTTTATCCAAAAACAACTTTAAAATAGTTTCTACTACCAAGGCAGCGTTCTCAAATTTTGGTTTTTCAGAAAGCTCATACAAATCTACATTCTGTTTTTCTATGCTTAATACATTTAAATTTTTCTTACGACAAAATTCCGTCACTTTTTTACCTACGGGTAAAACTAATATATTCGCCTCTTTATTTTCAATCTGAACACGGTTTACTATTTCATTTAATTTTTTATGAATGTTAGAATTAAAAGCACCGGCTAATCCTCTGTTACTTGAAACAGGAATAATAAGAATATTTTGTTTCTGTTCACTGTCTCTTGAATAAAAATTTTCAGAAATGTCTAATCCGGCACTTACATTTTGAATAATAGATTTTAATTTATTAGCGTACGGTCTTAATTGCAAAATAGCGTCTTGTGCTTTTTTCAACTTTGCAGCGCTTACCATTTTCATAGCATTGGTTATCTGCATTGTTGAATTGACCGATGTTATTCTATTTCGTACTTCCTTTAAATTTGGCATAAACCTGTGTTGATTATTTTTTTAATTCGTCAAGGAATATATTTTATTTACTGTATTTATCTGCTACTTGTCTGGCTACTTTCTCAAGGACATCGGTAATTGAATCGTCAATTAATCCTTGTTTCAATTTTTCCAATGTTTCTTTATATTGGGCTTCAAGTACGGCAAGATAATCTTTTTCAAATTCTTTTACTTTATTCACTGGTACATTTCGGAGT
>CAZNVL010000045.1:0-17762 GCA_964576565.1 uncultured Flavobacteriaceae bacterium
CAAAAAAACTTTACCTTAATGAACGTAACATTGGAAGTATATTCATGAACTCCTTGATTTAAAAAACAGAAAGTGAATAAATAGGCGAAAAAGTTTACCGTCATGTTTTCAATTTTTTCAGGAATAGAATATTTCATAATTTTACCGCGATGCTAAAACAAGTTCTTAAATATCTTATTGTATCCATTGTTGTGTTAGATATTGTTTTGGATGGTGAAGAAGTCATTAAATTTCCTTCTCTTATTCAGCATTATTACGAACATCAATCAACAGAAAAAATAAGTTTTATAGAATTTATTATTCTGCATTACAACAATATTCAACATTCCAATTCATCTGATAAGCATCAAAATTTGCCATTTAAAGATCATCAAAACTGTTCACACATACATCTGTACACGTCCATCTTTGAAAAAGTAGAAATTACTCCTATTCCACACAAAAAATCAGAGTACACTATTTTATTAGACGAACCTAAAAAACAATTGAGTTATCACGCCATTTGGCATCCGCCTAAATGTAATATCTAGGAAGTAATCTTTTATCATCTCTATTCATTAAAGCAATAATACTGCATAAGCAGAGAGTATATCATTGCATTTCATTTCATCATCAATATATTTTTTATGATTGATTCTATCATAAAATTTTCATTAAATCATAAATTGGCTGTATTAAGTTTAGTACTTGTTATTGTTATTATCGGAATTTTTGAATTTCAAAAATTGCCTATTGATGCTGTACCGGATATAACTAATAATCAGGTACAAATTATTACTACTGCGCCTTCTTATGCTGCACAGGATATTGAACGCAAAGTTACATTTCCCATAGAACAAGCGTGTAGCAATATTCCCGGAATACAGGAGTTGCGTAGTTTTTCACGATTTGGTCTCTCGCTGATAACGATTGTTTTTGAAGAGGATGTTGATATTTATTGGGCAAGACAGCAAGTAGCAGAAAGATTACAAAAAATTCAAAGTGAAATATCAACAGAAATAGGTAAAGCAGAACTCGCCCCTATCACTACTGGTTTAGGAGAAATTTATCAATATATTGTAAGGCCAAAAGAGGGCTACGAAAATCGCTACTCATTAAAAGATTTAAGAGAAATACAGGACTGGATTATTCGCCGACAATTATTAGGTACGCCCGGTGTAGCAGATGTGAGCAGTTTTGGAGGTCATCTCAAACAATATGAAATTGCAGTCCATCTCAACGAATTAAACGCTCACCAGATTAGCATCCATGATATTATTTCAGCATTGGAAAATAACAATCAAAATGCCGGCAGTGCTTACATTGAAAAAAATAACATGGCCTATTTTATTCGCAGTGAAGGATTGATACAAAGCATTTCAGATATTGAAACGATTGTCGTGAAAACGAATAGCAGCGGACTACCTGTTCAAATCAAGGACATTGCCCAAGTCCGCATCTCACAGGCGCCACGATACGGAGCACTTTTTTATACTTCCCACAATGCCCAACAACAGTATGAAGTAGCCGGTGGAATTGTGATGATGCTGAAAGGCGAAAATAGCAACAATGTAATTGAACAGGTCAAACAAAAAATTCAGGAGATACAGAAAAACCTGCCCGAAGGCATAATCATTGAGCCATTTTTAGATAGAACGAAAATGGTTCATTCTACCATTCGAACTGTATTTAAAAATCTATTAGAAGGTGCTTTAATTGTCATTGCTGTATTGATTGTGTTTCTTGGCAATCTTCGTTATGGCTTGTTAGTAGCATCTGTTATTCCGCTTTCTATGCTGTTTGCCGTCATCTGTATGAATACATTTAAGGTTTCCGGCAATCTGATGAGTTTAGGGGCTTTGGATTTTGGTTTAATTGTAGATGGCACGGTTATAATTGTAGAATCCGTACTATTTTATTTATCGCGGTCTCAATCAAAAAATGACCGTTCAATAGAAACCATTCAATCTATTGTTTATTCTGCCACTTCCAAAATGATGAATGCCGCTGTATTTGGACAACTTATTATTCTTATTGTGTATTTACCCATTTTATATTTCACAGGTACAGAAGGAAAAATGTTTCGTCCAATGGCACAAGTAGTGCTATTTGCATTAGTCGGCGCATTTTTACTTTCTTTAACCTATGTTCCGGTAGCGTGTGTATGGATTTCAAAGGCAGGAAAATTTTCTCACTTTCATTGGTCAGAACAAATCCTAACAATCTTAGAGAAAATATATCAAAAAGCGTTCATTCATTTTTTTAGAAAAAGCAAAGCCCTTCTGTTTCTCATAATAGGATTATTTGTTTCATCAATATATGTATTACTTTCTCTTGGCGGAGAGTTTATGCCCGTTTTAGAAGAAGGAGATTTTGCAGTTGAAACCAGATTAATGACCGGTTCTGGATTAAATACCACCATTGAATTTTGTAAGAAAGCATCTAAAAAATTAGCCCAAAAATTTCCAAACGAAGTAGAACGAATTGTAAGTAAGATAGGAAGCGGAGAAATTCCTACCGACCCTATGCCTATTGAAAGTGCTGATATGATGGTCATTTTGAGCCCAATGGAAAAATGGAAAAAAGCACATTCGTTTGATGAATTGGCAGAAAAAATGCAACAGGAGTTAAGTAGCATTCCCGGTCTTTCTACTAGTTTTCAATATCCTGTGCAAATGCGTTTTAATGAATTAATAGCAGGCACGAAGCAAGACGTTGTTTGTAAACTGTTTGGTGAAAATATTGACACGCTTGTAAAATACGCTCACCAAATCTCATCCATCATAAAGGATATTAATGGCATAGAAGGGCTATACACAGAGCCCATTTACGGACAAGCACAAATGGTCATTGACTATAACCGGGAAAAACTCGCTTATTACAATCTTTCCATAAAAGAGGCCAATATATTTGTAAAATCACTGGTTGCCGGATATCCGGTTGGAGTAATTTATGAAAACGAAAGAAAGTTTGACCTTATACTGCGTCTAAATACACCAATGAAAAATAACAACACGTTTGAGGATATTTTTATACCACAAGCAGATAAAAACAACGTACCCTTAAAGCTCGTCGCCGATGTCAAAATAAAAACAGATATTAATCAAATTCAAAGAGAAGATGCCAAACGTAGAATTATTATCGCGTTTAACACAAGAGGAAGAGATGTGGAAAGTATCATCAACGAAATAAAGAGAAAAGTTACTAAAATTCACTTGCCACCCGGTTATTATATTAAATACAGCGGTAGTTTTGAAAAGCTTGAATCGGCTAAAAAACGACTGACCATTACAGTGCCCCTTGCCTTAATGTTGATTTTTCTTTTGCTTTATTTAAGTTCTCACTCACTCAAAGTATCTGTTTTAGTTTTTACAACAATTCCACTTTCGGTAATTGGGGGAATATTTTTTCTGTATTTCAGAGGTATGCCATTTAGCGTGAGTGCAGGCGTAGGATTTATTGCCTTGTTTGGAATAGTTGTTTTAAACGGATTGGTGTTGATTTCTGAATTTCGTCAACAAGAAAAACAACATAGTCAATCATTAAAAATCATTTTAAAGGGCATCAAAAAACGTTTACGACCGGTTTTGATGACAGCGTCTGTAGCGTCATTGGGCTTTTTACCAATGTTTCTGAATACAGGAATTGGATCAAATGTTCAAAAGCCACTTGCCACCGTAGTGATTGGCGGACTCATAACATCTACCATACTCACTTTGTTTGTATTACCACTTTTATACTATCATTTTGTATTAAAAAATAAACAATATGAGAAGGGTTAAATTTTCAATTTTAATAATAATTCACTGCGCCCACTTAATCATAGCACAAAACACGGTGAACTTACAGCAATGCTTAGATTCTGCAAAGTTAAGTAACTATACTCTAAAAGGAGCATCCATTTTATTGGAATATCAAAAAATACTATCAAAAACAAATTGGAATATCGGAAAAACCAATATCTCTGTTCAGTATGGTCAATACAACAGCGTTTTTAACGACAATGCCTTGCACATATCTCAAAACTTTCTAAATCCTGCATACTATTTGCAACAGAAAAACATCTATGATTCAGAATACAGATTACAGGAGCTTTCTTATTCTTTGGAAAAAAAGAATTTAGAAATAACACTGCTAAAATTGTTTTATGATCTTGTCATTACTAATGAAAAAATAAAATTATTAACTGCATTAGATAGTATTCTACTACAATGCCGGGCTAAAAGCAATATTCAATCGGAGGTAGGAGACATTGATATTATGGAAAAGGAAATGATAAATCGTTGGTATCAGGAAAACAATATACAATTAAAAGAATTGATGTTTGAAAAACAAAAACAACTATTACTCTTAGAATTGTTGACACAAATTAAACCCATAAGCGATATTCTTTACAATGAAATAAAACTCCCTTTTGACATCAACCTAAAGGACACCAGCGAAGCAATTAATCAACACCTAAGTATTCAAATTGAAACACAAAAACAATTGGTGCAATACCATAAAGTTAAGTTAGAGAAATCTAAATTACTGCCGGACTTTTTCATTTCGTATTCCAATCAGTCGCTTCAGGGATGGGGAACAGATAATATCTATTACCCTTCTTCGCATCGGTTTCAGTTCATTCAGGCCGGATTAGAAATTCCTATATTTATTCAATCTTTTTCTAATAAAATCAAAGCAGAAAAAAAACTATTAAACTATCACCAAATACAAACCCAATTTGAGAAACAAAAACATAAATTCAATATCCAAAAAACTATTTTAGAATACAAAAATTTGATAGACATCACAGAAAACTATGAAAAAAATATTCTACCCGGATCAGATAAAATTAAAGAATATGCCCTCAATAATTATCTGAAAGGGAATATCAACTTTACGCAATTTTCTATGTTAATCAATCAAAGCATAAACACAAAAATTAATTATCTGAAATATGTATTCGCACTTAATCAATCTATCATTGACCTGAAATACTATTTATCAACATATTAAAAATTAAAAACTTTAAAAATTATGAAAAAAATTATCCTCTTTTTTTCAACATTACTGCTCTTTACATTGTCTTGTAACAATAATAACGTTACTGTCAAAAACACTGAAGCCGTTGACTCAAATACCATTCAATTAACCAGTAAAGAATTAGCAGAATTTGATTTACAGACAGACACTATAAAAAAAATGTTACTTCAATCTGTTATACACTTCAAAGGAATTATTGATGTGCCTCCGCAAAATATACACGCAATAAGTGTACCAATGGGCGGATATCTGAAAGAAACACATTTATTACCCGGAACACCCATAAAAAAAGGACAGATTATTGCAAAAATAGAAGACATACAATACATTCAACTACAAGAAGAGTACTTAAATACAAAAATACAACTAAAAATGTTAGAAACGAATTATAAAAGACAAAAAGCATTGCTTGCAGAAAATGCTATCAGTGAAAAAATATATGAGCAGGCAGAAACAGAATATCTGAACGCAAAAACAAAATTAAAAGCACTGGAAGAAAAACTACATCTGATTAATATAGACCCCACCACACTTACACCGGAAACAATGAAACGTTCTATCAATATCCTTGCCCCTTTTGACGGATATGCAACCAAAATAAATTATTCGGTCGGAAAATACATTACTCCATCTGATGTACTCTTTGAGTTGGTCAATCCATCCGATATTCATCTTAATCTTAAAATCTATGAAAAAGATTTAGAAAACATCACAATTGGTCAAAAATTGGTGGCTTATACCACTGCTCAACCCAATAAAAAATTCAATTGTACAATTATTTTAATCAATAAAATCGTGAATTCCGACCGAACGGTGGACGTACATTGCCATTTTGATAAATACGAAGAAACACTCATTCCCGGCACCTATATGCAAGCAGATGTGTTTGTCAAAAACGACAGTGTTTATGCACTACCATCCAGCGCTGTTATTTTCTACGACAACAAGTATTATGTTTTTATTCAAAAAACAGATAATACGTTTGAGATGAAATCGGTTACACTTTCTAACTATCAAAACAATGGCTTCATTGGCATAAAAAATCACAAAGAACTACTCAAACAAAAAATAGTACGCACTAATGCCAACATATTACTGATGAAACTAAAAAACAGAGCAGAAGAGTAAAACCACCACACTCGAACAATACCCCACAGTTTGTAATAGTTGAAACCTTGTGGTCCCACTAGGGCTCGAACCTAGGACCCTCAGATTATGAGTCTGATGCTCTAACCGACTGAGCTATGGGACCAAATTTTAGGGCTGCAAATATGCACAAGACCTTTCTTTTTTACAAGAGAAATTTAACTTTCCGAAGTCATTGCTGCACATATATACTCCCGATTCATTCGGGCGATATTTTCTAATGAAATACCTTTAGGACATTCGGCTTCACAGGCACCCGTATTGGTACAATTTCCAAACCCTTCTGCATCCATCTGCTTTACCATATTCAATACCCTTTGTTTTCTTTCAACCTGACCTTGTGGCAAGAGAGCTAACTGTGATACCTTTGCCGACACAAACAACATTGCGGAAGCATTTTTACATGCCGCTACACAAGCACCACAACCAATACAAGCAGCCGCCAGAAAGGCCTTATCCGCATTTTCTTTTGGCACTAAAATAGTATTAGCATCCTGAGCACTGCCGGTATTTACTGAAACATATCCACCGGCCTGAATAATTCTATCAAACGCACTTCTATCTACCGACAAATCTTTGATTACCGGAAAAGCATTGGCTCTCCATGGCTCTACAACAATAGTATCCCCATCTTTAAACGAACGCATGTGTAATTGACAGGTCGTTACGCCTCTCAATGGACCATGCGGACGACCATTGATATACATACTACACATACCGCAAATACCTTCACGGCAATCGTGATCAAAAGCCACTGGCTCTTTTCCTTCCGTAATCAATTTTTCATTCAATACATCAAACATTTCTAAAAATGACATGTCTGGTGAAACATTATCCAATTGATATGTTTCAAACCTACCTACATCATTTCTGTTCTTTTGTCTCCAAACTTTTAATGTGATTTTCATAAAAATAAATTTTTTAAATTTTTACTTATAACTTCTTTGTGCTACTTTGATATTTTCAAATTTTAATTCTTCTTTATGTAATTCCCATTTGCCTAATTCCTTAAATTCCCACGCTGCTACATAAGAGAAATTGGCATCATCTCTTAATGCTTCTCCGTCCTCTGTTTGATACTCTTCTCTGAAATGCCCACCACAACTTTCATTACGATGCAAGGCATCAATGCACATCAGTTCTCCTAATTCCAGAAAATCGGCTACTCTACCTGCTTTCTCTAACTCAGGATTAAACTCTTTATCGCTTCCCAGCACTTTCACATCTTTCCAAAATTCTTCTCTTAATGCCCGTATTTCTTCAATAGCTTCCTGCAAACCTTTGGCATTTCTGGCCATACCACATTTATTCCACATAATTTTTCCTAACTTCTTATGGAAATGATCTACGGAATGTTTACCCTTCACACTCATTAAACGATTTATCTGCTCTTTCACTTCATTTTCTGCCTGTACAAATGCTTCATGATTCGTAGAAATGGGTTTTGTACGAATTTCCCCGCTCAAATAAGCACCAATAGTATAAGGAATAACAAAATAACCATCCGCCAACCCTTGCATCAAAGCAGACGCTCCTAAGCGATTAGCACCATGGTCTGAAAAATTCGCTTCTCCTAAAGCATACAAACCCGGAATGGTTGTCATCAAATTATAATCTACCCACAACCCTCCCATTGTGTAATGTACTGCCGGATAAATCATCATCGGATTTTCATAAGGGTCTACACCTGTAATTTGTTTATACATATCAAACAAATTGCCGTATTTTTCTTCTACAATAGGGCGACCTAATTCTTTCAATTGTTGTTCGGTCGGATTTTTTATCCCACGCTTGTTGGCTTCCATCATTCCGTACTTGTATTTCAAATTATATGCAAAGTCCAAAAATACAGCTTCTCCCGTCGCATTGACACCATAACCCGCATCGCATCTTTCTTTGGCAGCGCGGCTGGCCACATCTCTAGGCACTAAATTTCCAAAAGCCGGGTATCTTCTTTCTAAATAATAATCTCTGTCTTCTTCCTTAATGTCATTGGGATTTAATCTGCCTTCCCGAATGGCTTTGACATCTTCTAATTTTTTAGGTACCCATATTCTACCATCATTTCTCAAAGATTCTGACATTAAAGTCAATTTGGATTGATGGTCTCCTGAAACCGGAATACAGGTGGGATGTATTTGAGTAAAGCATGGATTTCCAAAGAAAGCACCCTTTTTATGGGCTTTCCAGATAGCCGTTGCGTTGCTGCCCATGGCATTGGTAGAAAGGTAAAACACATTTCCATACCCGCCGGATGCTAAAATTACGGCATGTCCGAAGTGCCGTTCTAATTCACCGGTAATTAAATTTCTGGCAATAATTCCTCTTGCTTTGCCGTCAATAATAACTACATTCAACATTTCGTGACGAGTAAACATTTGTACCTGACCAAGCGCTACCTGACGCATCAAGGCACTATAAGCACCTAATAACAGTTGTTGACCAGTTTGTCCTGCAGCGTAGAAAGTTCTCTGAACTTGTGTGCCGCCAAATGAACGATTGCTCAAATAGCCACCATATTCACGGGCAAAAGGCACTCCCTGTGCTACGCATTGATCAATGATATTGGCAGACACCTCAGCAAGGCGATATACGTTGGCTTCGCGGGCACGGTAATCGCCCCCTTTGATGGTATCGTAAAACAAGCGATACACACTATCTCCATCGTTCTGATAATTCTTAGCAGCATTAATTCCTCCCTGAGCAGCAATGCTATGTGCCCTGCGAGCCGAATCCTGAAAACAAAACACTTTGACTTTGTAACCCAGTTCAGCAAGTGTCGCTGCAGCAGAAGAGCCCGCTAATCCACTACCTACTACAATAATTTCTAAGTTTCTTTTATTAGCAGGGTTTACAAGGGGAACAGTAGATCTATATTTCGTCCATTTTTCGTGCAATGGACCTTCTGGTATTTTTGCATCTAATTTTGGTGATGTTGCCATAAATTTAGTTTTAGTGAGTGATAAAGTTTTTATTTAAAAGATAATTTTTGGTGCTATGGTATATTTTCACTAACAATTCTGCAAATTTTAATGTTTCAGGATAAAGATGGATGATTTGATCTGGAAAATATTCGTGAACAAGTTGATTTCTGTATTCTCTGATTTGGATAACTTCTTCAGCACTTTCTATGACTCCGATTTTTTCAAGTAGATTAGCCCTGTCTATAAAAGTGGAAACATCTTCTTTTAAGATAAAAAGGATATACTTATGTATTTTCTGAAACAGAATATCGGAATTTCTGGCTAGTTTAACTCCTAATGCATCGTAGGCTTCCATGTCTTCAAAAGTATAATGATCTTTTCTACCTATTTGTTTGCATTTATGAATGGAATGTTCTAAATGAAGCATCGCCTGGTCTAAAAGTTCAAAATTTTTTCTTAATAAATTTAATATCTCTTTATCTTTTTGTGTCATAAAAATTCATAGCAAGATGGCTTCTTTCAAAATGTATTCTTTGAATGGATTATCCTGATTTTTCTCATAATTCACAATATCTAATTTTTGTTCGCCAAATGTTTTATAAAATTGAATTTTTAGATTTAAAATATCGTCCAATGTCCATTTTTTGTCGGATAAAATTAAAATATCAATATCGCCTCCTTTTTTAGAATCATCCGTTCTGGATCCAAATAAATAAACCTTAGCTGTAGGATCTTTTTTAAGAATTTGATATTTGAAAAACTGACGCATTTTTTCGGATATTCTCATGAAGCGTTTATTTAATCCATCCAAAATAAAATGCCAATGGCATGAGTGCAAATAATAACGGAATTATGATGGAATAAATTACGCCAATTTTTTTGATAATCGGTGTGTATTTTTTGTGGTTAAGCCCTAATGTTTGAAAGGCAGATTGAAAGCCGTGTAAAAGATGATAAGATAAAGAAACCATTGCCAAAATATAAATAGATACAGGAATAGGATTGCTAAATACTTCTTTCATTTCATCGTATAGAGTTTCTTCTCCGCTGCTGATGTGATCGGTAAAACGGCTGACTACCCAAAAATGTTTGAGATGTATAATTAAAAAAATCAAAATCAAGGTTCCTAATAATCCCATTGAACGGCTGTACCATTTGGAATTGGCGTTGGCATTAGAAACAGCGTAAGCAATTTTTCTGGCTCGTTTGTTTTCAAGCGTTAAAATTAAAGATTGAATGATGTGTGCAATAAATCCTGCGAATAAAACTACTTCTAATGTTCGCATTACCCAATTGTGCGACATAAACTCGGCTGCAGCATTAAAGGTCTCTCCTCCGTCATTCAAAAACACAAGAAAATTAATTCCACAATGCACTATCAGGAAAGTAATTAAGAAAATTCCTGTAATGCCCATGATTAGTTTTTTTCCAATTGAGTAACTGAACATGCCTTTTGCCATAACTATTATTATTTTGGGGCGTAAATGTAGTAAGATTTTCAGTTTTAGAATAGATTATTTCATTGCTCCGGTTAGCAGAAACATTGAATTGTTGCCTATTTTTCTATAAAACAATAAGATACAAATTTATTTAGAATGAGTTTAATTTTAAAGTAGGAGAATATGTAGAACTTCTTTGTGAATTATTGTGGCTATTAAAAAATCATTCTCTAAACTATTATTTTGTATTTTTGTGCCACAAATCAATAAATCATGTCTTCAACACAAACGTTTAAAAAAGAAAATTATCGTTTTTTTTTAATAGGACTGGGATTAGTGGCATTAGGGTATATTTTAATGATTGGCGGTGGCAGTAACAATCCAGACACTTTTAATCCGGAAGTTTTTAGTTTTAGAAGAATTATTTTATCGCCTGTCATAATTGTAACAGGTTTGTTGCTGATTACGTATGGCATTATGAAAAAATCAAAATAATCTCGTCTGCAGTTTTTTTGTATTGAAATGAATTGGTTAGATGTTGTTATTTTAGGCATAGTAGAAGGGCTTACTGAATTTTTACCCATTTCCTCTACCGGACATTTGATACTATGCACGGCTATTCTTGGAATTGAGCCCACGGCTTTTGTAAAACTCTTTACAGTAGCCATTCAATTAGGCGCCATACTTTCTGTTATGGTCTTATACTTCAAAAAGTTTTTTAATTTTTCTTCTAAGCAAAGTTTTCTATCATTTTATCTTAAATTATTTGTTGCCTTTATTCCTTCAGCAATTATAGGAGTATTGTTGAATGATTTAATTGATCAAGCATTGGAAAGCCCTGTAACAGTAGCTGTATTTTTAGTATTAGGGGGCATATTTTTTGTTTATTCTGATAAATTATTTCAGAATAACAGAAAATCAGAAGAGCAGATTACTTATAAAAATGCTTTTATAATTGGTTTGTTTCAATGCATTGCGATGTTTCCCGGTGTAAGCAGAAGCGGGGCTACCATCATTGGTGGATTGTTTCAAAAACTTACAAAAAAAGCCGCCGCTGAATTTTCATTTTTCTTAGCCGTGCCGACCATGTTTGCAGCCACAGCCAAAAAACTTTATGACTTTTTTAAGATAAACTCTTCTCTTTCAATGAATGAAATTCAATTACTCTTTATTGGCAATATCGTAGCATTTGTTGTAGCAATGATTGCTATTAAATTTTTTATTACTTTATTACAAAAAACCGGATTAGCAGTTTACGGTTGGTATAGAATAGTGGTAGGCAGTATCATTCTTATACTTTATTTTTCAGGCATTTCACTTCATATTTTGTAAAATATTTTAAGAAAGATGTTCAATTTTGTTGAAGGAGAAGTAGTACTAATTGACAAGGAATTGCATTGGTCTTCTTTTGATATTGTGAACTACCTTAAACCTGCTATTCACGAGTTTACTCAAAAGCATTGTAATCAAAATACTAAAATTAAAATAGGACACGCCGGCACCTTAGACCCATTGGCTACTGGATTACTAATTATCTGCACAGGTAAAAAAACGAAAACTATTCAAGAAATTCAAAACTTGCCCAAAACCTATACCGGTGCATTCTTCATCGGCGCCACCACTCCCTCATTTGATAAAGAATTACCAATTGATGCCACCTATTCTGTTGAACACATTGATGAATCGTTTATTCTTAAAACGGCTCAATCCTTTATTGGACAGCAATTACAATATCCTCCTGCTTTTAGTGCGGTAAACGTTGGCGGTAAAAGAGCATATCAATTAGCGAGAGAAAACCAAGCGGTAGAAATTGCTCCAAGACCCATTACAATTTATCGTTTTGATATTACAAAAATTGAATTGCCACTCGTCTATTTTGAAATTGAATGCAGTAAAGGTACTTACATTCGTGCGATAGCCCGTGACTTTGGAAAGGCACTTAATAGCGGTGCTTACCTGGATAATTTAAGAAGAACAAAAATCGGCGATTATTCTATTGACGATGCTTTGACAGTAAAACAATTCGTTCATCTAATTAAGAATCTCTAAATTCGTTGTAGTTTTCTTAATAATTCCCAACATACTATTCCGCCACACACTGCTACATTCAGCGAGTGCTTTGTACCCATTTGCGGCACCTCCACAATACCATCACAAAGATTTAATACTTCTTCTGAAATGCCCGTTACCTCATTTCCAAAAATAACTGCAAGTTTCTCATTTATTGATACCTCTACATTTTGCAACAAAATACTGTGTTCATTTTGTTCAATAGCCAACACTTTGTAGTTTTTGTTTTTTAGATATTCTATAGTGTGCGTTGTTTTTTCAAAGTATTGCCATTCTACTGAAAGCGTAGCGCCTAATGCTGTCTTTTCAATTTCCCGATGCGGTGGCTTTCCTGTTATTCCACACAAAAAAATTCCTTCTAACAAAAAACTATCGGCTGTTCTAAAAAACGATCCAACATTATTTAAACTTCTGATGTTGTCTAAAACAATTACAATCGGATTTTTAGGCGATTGCTTGAATTCCTCTACCGTCTTGAATTTTCTCATTATACCACTTGTTTTTAAAACTTGTAAATTGAACCTACAACTCATAACTCATAACTCATAATTCATAACTCATAACTCATAATTCATAACTCATAACTCCATTCCATATTCTTTAATCAAATTAATCAATTCATCCACGGCTTGTTCTTCTGGAATATTTCTTTTCACAACCGTATGCCCTTTGTATAAAGATACTTTGCCTGGTCCAGTACCTACATACCCAAAGTCAGCATCCGCCATTTCACCCGGACCATTCACAATACAGCCCATAATCCCAATTTTCAATCCTTTTAAGTGCGATGTTTTTTCTTTAATCTTTTGCGTGGTCTCCTGTAAATCAAACAGCGTCCGCCCACAAGACGGACAAGCAATGTATTCTGTTTTACTTATCCGTTCGCGTAATCCTTGCAAAATATCAAACATCCAACGATTCATTTGTTGTGCATTAAAACCTCTCATATTTTTATCGTTGCAAATCATTATTCCATTGCCCAATTTAGAAGTAAATAAATACCCTGCTTTTTTAGAAATATCTAAAATCTCTTTTTCCACATCATTGCTATTTATCGAAAACTTAAAAATTATCGGATGAGAATGCTTTTGATAAAACAATGCCAAATTTTCTTTTAATTTTCCAGCAATAAAAAATTCATCTTTCATTTCAATAATAAATACTATCGGCAAGTCAATTTTTTCAATATCCTGTAATTCTTCTGGTTGAATGAATACAAAATTTAATTGCTCGTGCATTTCTTTGGCATTTTTCAAATCTAAAATGTTCAACAAGGGAAAATGTTGTGCTTTCTTAGATTGTTTCCACGATTCATAATTTTGAATAACACCGATATTTCCCGGTAAATCAAAGGGAATGGTGTGATTACCAACATACACATAATCAGCCGCAAAGTCCGTTAAATTCCACTTGTCCGCTTGTACACTGTAATGGTATCCTGCACTAAATAGATGAGCGGGTTTGATATTATCTTGGATATTGTTGTGAATAGAATGAATGACTACAGGCACAGCATCGTTTCCAATATTTCTGACTTTTGTAGTGAATTTATTAACAGAAAAATTATTCTGCGAGTAATGCCATTTAGGATGGTCATTCAACAGCCATTCATGAAGGTTATGGTAATTTTTTTCTAAAAAAAGATTGTAGGGTTCAACTAACTCCTTCGCTGCAGGAATTTCTTTTTCCGGTGGCTCGGTTAATGAAACTCTCACTGTATCACCAATTCCATCTTCTAATAAAGTACCAATACCAATCGCCGATTTAATTCTGCCATCTTCTCCATCACCTGCTTCTGTAACGCCTAAGTGAATGGGATACAAAATCCCGTTTTGTATCATGTTGTGCACCAATAGCCGATATGCTTCAATCATTACCAATGGATTACTGGCTTTCATTGAAATGACAATGTTTTTAAATCCCTCCTCTTCGCAAATTCTTACAAATTCCATCGCACTTTCTACCATTCCTTGCGGTGTATCACCATAACGACTTAAAATCCTATCACTCAAAGATCCGTGATTGGTGCCAATTCTCAATGCCGTGCCATATTCTTTGCATACTTTTACCAAAGGCAAAAATTTTTCCCGAATACGCTCTAATTCTAATTGATAGTCCGCATCCGAATATTCTTTGAATTCAAATTTTTTCTTATCCGCATAATTGCCCGGATTCACACGGACTTTTTCAACAATTCTGGCAGCTACTTCAGCGGCATTGGGCGTATAATGAATATCTGCACAAAGTGGAATACTATAACCATTATCTTTGAGTTGCTTTTTGATGTTGAATAAATTTTCGGCCTCTTTTATACTCGGTGCCGTAATGCGAATCAATTCACAACCTACATTTATCAAACGAATACACTCTTCTACTACTGCTTTTGTGTTTAAAGTATCTGCTGTGGTCATACTTTGTACTCTGATAGGATGTTTTCCACCCATCTTTAACTCACCGATGTGTACTTCTATTGTATTTAATTTGACGTAATTCATTTCCGAATTTTTTCTGCAAAACTACGGAACAAAATATAACATAAAAAATTACAAAAAAGAAGTAGGAAAATACTATAAACTACAGATTAAAAAATATTCCTTATATTTGCACGCATCAATAACCTTAAAAACAAAAAAACTATGAAAAAAGTATTACTTTCAGCAAGTGCGATTATTGCCGCCATGAGCATGAATGCTCAAACACCTTACGCCATTCCAAATGCGGGCTTTGAAACATGGACAAACACGAGTAAAGCCGACAACTGGAGTGGATACAATGACATAGGATTGATTTATAATATTCCTAATGGAACGATCCCTACTTATTTTCAGGATGCCAGTGTAAAACATTCAGGTTCTTATTCTATGCGCATTGAAAACAAGGATTATACTGGAATAATTGGCCAAAAGTTAGAAGGAATAGCCTGGTTAGGAACAGCAGGCACCACTACTGCAAATGCAGGAGTTTATGGTATTCCGTTCACTCAAAACATTCAGGCATTTAGTGCATGGTTGTCTTATACGATTAGTGCATCAGCAACAGGCGGAGTGGATACAGCAGTTGTTTTTTGTCAAACAACCAAATGGACCGGAAGTACTCAACAACTTATGGAAGATGCCAGCATTTTAACAACCACCAATGTTCCTACTTTTCAGAACTTTACTCAACCCGTAGTTGTAGTAAATGCAGGCGTTCCCGATACTTTATGGATAGTCGCCCTCTCCTCATTTAACGCAGCAGATGCAACTCATAGCAATACTTCCCAATTATGGATAGATGACTTAAGTTTAACCGTTGTAACCGGTGTAACAGCACCCGTATTAAATTTTGTGGATACTCGTTTTGCTCCCAATCCAGCCAGCGATGTAGTAAGATTCACAACATCTGCTTTGAATATCGGTGGCACTCTTAAATTATTTGACATTACTGGAAAAGTAGTGTTAACCGTTCCTGTAACCAGCGCCTTAGATAACAGATTTAATGTAGAAGCATTACCTGCTGGTGTTTATTTTTATCAAATCAGCAATGCCGCTGGCGAAATTAATGCAAATGGTAAATTAGTAGTAACGCACTAAGGGTTTAATTACTCTTTTTCTAATTCTAAAAAGCCCTTCCAAGAGTGGAAGGGCTTTTTTATTTTTTACTCAAACATTAAACACAAGCAAATTAAAACCCTGAACTAATTTTTCTGATTTACTTTGCAAATAGATCTTATTTAAAAATCCATCTACAAAATTTTGAAATCTGTATTTATTTCCCTAAAATTGCCGCCTCTTTAAAAAATAAAAAACATTATGCAAAACAAAGGATTTATCAAGGTCTTTACAATTTTAATGGCATTAGCGTGTATTTTCTATTTATCCTTTACATGGAAAGCAAGAAGTATTGAAACAGAAGCAGAAGAATATGCCGAGCAAAAAGTCAATTTACCTCCATATCAAAAATTAGCAAAAGAAAAATCTCAAAACAATCCTTCGGCCTATCAATCCTTTATAGATTCTCTCAAAAATCAAATTGCAGAACATTACTTAGATTCTATAAAAAAACAATCTGTTTATGATATTTTTATTACCTCCTACACCTACGAAGATGTTAAAAGAAGAGAACTCAATTTAGGTTTGGACCTAAAAGGTGGAATGAATGTAACACTGGAAGTTTCTGTCCCCGATATTATTCGTAATCTTACGAACAACTCACAAGACCCGGCTTTTCAAAGAGCACTTTCGGAATCACAAAAAAAATATGGTAAAGTTAATAACGATGATTTTGTAACTCTATTTTACAAAGAATACCAAAAATTAAATCCTAACGGAAAATTAGCTCCACTCTTTCAAACCCCTGAAAATAAAGGAAAAATTGACTATAACGCATCTAATGATCAAGTTATTCAATTTGTCAGAGAACAGGTAGATGAAGCCATCGCCAATGCTGAAAAAACCTTACGCTCTCGCATTGACCGTTTTGGAGTAACGCAACCCAATATCCGCTCTTTGGGCAATACAGGCCGTATTTTAGTAGAGTTACCCGGCGTAAAAGATAAAGCCAGAGTAAGAGAACTTTTACAAGGTACTGCCAACTTAGAATTTTGGGAAACCTATGAAAATACTGAAGTAGCGCAATATCTTGAAAAAGCCAATGAAAAAATACGCACCTTGTTAGACACTACTTCCAATGCATCAAAAGACACAACTCAAATCGCTGCAACAAAAGACACCTCAAAAACTACCACTAATACTGCTGCTACCAGCACTTCATCTACCCAAGATTCTTCTATCAAACCAATGGCAGCGCCCGCACCACCCAAACAAGATACGGCCTATCAAAATGCACTCAAACGTTTCCCATTATATTCTCAAATTTCACCACTCAAACCCAATATCTACTCTGATGGCAAACAATATTATTACGCCCCGGGACCAGTTGTCGGATATGCCTTTAAATCAGATACCGCCAAAGTAAATTACTGGCTTCAACATCCTAAAGTAAAATCTGTATTGCCGTCCAAGTTAAAATTCATGTGGAGTGCCAAAGCCAAACTCATGGATAAAGAAAAAGGTATTGAAGCATTTGAACTGTATGCCATCAAAGTAACGGATAAAAACGGAAAAGCCGCTTTGTATGGCGATATTATCACTTCGGCTCGCAAGGACTTTGACCAAAGAAGCGGCGGACATCCATACAT
>CAZNVL010000046.1:0-17256 GCA_964576565.1 uncultured Flavobacteriaceae bacterium
AAATAAATTTTTGCTATAGTGCATTTTTTTATCGTTCGCATTGAGAATTTCAAGATGTTTATTTGTAAAACAAGCTAAAAAAATTAAATTGTATATTTGCCACTTTAATAGAGTTTTTATTCTATGTCCAACCAAAAAGACATAACCGAGCGTGTTCAAAGTGCGCTCAACGAAATTCGGCCTTATCTTCAAGCCGATAATGGTGGCGTTGAGTTGGTAGAGTATTCCGACAACATCATCAAAATAAGATTTTTAGGAACCTGCAAGACCTGTGAAATGCAGTATTACACATTCAAATCCGCTATTGAAGAAATTATCAAAAACAAAGTGCCCGAAGTAAAAGAAATTCAAATCATTCAATAACTTGAACTATTATGAAGTTGATAGACATCCTTCAAAAATCTAATAAAACATTGTTTTCAATAGAAATATTACCACCATTGAAAGGAAAAGGCATTCAAAGTATTTACAACAGTGTTGATCCTTTGTTAGAATTCAAACCTGCGTTTATTGATGTTACTTATCATCGTGAAGAATACGTTTACAAAAAAAGACCCGGTGGCTATCTTGAAAAAGTAAGCGTTCGTAAAAGGCCCGGCACGGTAGGAATTTGCGCAGCATTAAAGTATAAATACAATATCGAGGCCGTGCCACATATCATTTGTGGCGGCTTTAATAAAGAAGAAACCGAGAATGCGCTGATAGATTTACACTTTTTGGGCATTCAAAATGTATTAGCTCTTCGTGGGGATAGTATTAAATCCGAACCGTATTTTGTACCGGAGCCCGGCGGTCATGCTTATGCGATAGATCTGGTAAAACAAATTGCTGCGATGAATAAAGGCATTTATCTGGATGAAGAAATGAAAGATGCAGAACCAACCGATTTTTGTATTGGTGTGGCCGGCTACCCGGAAAAACACTTTGAAGCCCCCAATTTTCAATCGGACTTACTTCATCTAAAGCAAAAAATTGAAGCCGGTGCTCATTATATTGTCACTCAAATGTTTTTTAATAATAAAAAATACTTTGAATTTGTAGAAAAATGTCGTGAATTAGAAATAAATGTCCCGATTATTCCGGGTATTAAAATACTTACTTCAAAAAAACAACTACTCACCATTCCAAAAATTTTTAATGTAGAAATACCTTATGAATTATATCAGGAAGTCAATAAGTGTAAAACAGACGAAGCAGTGAAGCATGTGGGCATTGAATGGAGTGTACAGCAATGCAAAGAACTAATTAAAGCAAAAGTCCCCTGCTTGCACTTTTATACAATGGGAAATTCTGATACAACCAAAGAAGTAGCTCAACAAATTTTTTGATACATGAGATATTTTAGTCCATCGTCTATTACAGTTATCATTAGTTTGGCTTTAGTGTTATTTATGTTGGGTATTACCACAATGGTGCTTTACAACGCTCAAAAACTAACTATTTATATTAAAGAAAACATTGGTTTTCAGATTTACCTAAAGGACAGTATCCCGGAAAGTAATCTAAATGCTTTACAAAACGAATTAGCCCAAATGCCCTTTACCAAAGAAATTAAGTATGTATCAAAAGAAGAAGCATCCGAACAATTAAAAAAAGATTTAGGAGAGGACTTTATTTCCTTTTTAGGATATAATCCTTTATCTCCACTCATTGAAATTAAATTGAATGCCGATTATGCAAATAACGATAGTTTACAAAAAATAGAACGTTCTTTGTCAGATAATTCATACATTAATGAAGTGACGTATCAAAAAAACTTAATTGATAAAATCAATAAAAACACTAAAATAATTGTTATGTATTTATCTCTGTTTGCAATATTATTATTAGTAGTCGCCGTGGCGCTTATTAATAATACGATTCGTTTATCTATTTACTCTCAAAGATTTTTAATTCGTACAATGTATTTAGTAGGTGCCACTAAATTTTTTATCGGAAAACCGTTTATAGTAAAAAGTATTATTCAAGGATTGATGGCTTCTTTGATAAGCGCTATAATGCTCGTTACATTGTGGTATATTAGCATACAATATATTCCCCAAATCAGCAGTTTACAAACAACAGGAATGTGGCTCATTACATTGGCTTCTATTTTTGTATCCGGTATTTTAATTGCATCTTTGAGTGCATGGGCTTCCGTTTCTTATTATTTACGATTGCAATACGCTGACCTTTATCTTTAATTAAATAAAAAATTTGAATAATTACATCCTTTTCTTAAAATTTGCACTATAAATTTGCACTATTCAAAAGCAGAGCAAATAATGCACTTAAGTCAAAAAATAAAAAATAGTATCAGAGAAGTTCCGGATTTTCCTTCGCCGGGAGTTAATTTTAAAGACATTACGCCGATATTTGAAAATCCAGCATTATGCAAAGAAATTGTAGAGGGATTTATTTCTGCATTGCCTGAAAAACCAGACGCGGTTATCGGTATTGAAAGTCGTGGTTTTTTATTTGGTTTTTTATTGGCCTACCAACTGAAAGTGCCTTTTATTCTTGCCCGCAAAGCAGGTAAATTACCTTACAAAACAGTCAAAGCAGAATACACATTAGAATATGGATCAGCCGCTATTGAAATTAATGAAGGCAGCATTCAGACGCATCAAAAAATTTTAATTCACGACGATTTGCTGGCAACCGGCGGCACAGCATCTGCGGCGGCTCAACTTGTAAAATTACATCAGGCCGATGTTTTAGCATTTACCTTTTTAATTGAACTTACCTTCTTGAAGGGAAGAGAAAAACTTCAAAACTATTCAAAGAATATTATTTGTCTCACTCAATACTAAACATTTAAAGCTATGAATTTTGAATTGACAGAAAATCAAAAAATGATTGCTGACATGGTGCGGACTTTTGCCAAAGAACACATCGCACCAAACGTAATGGAATGGGATGAAAAACAAATTTTTCCTGTAGATACTTTTAAAAAAATGGGAGAACTCGGATTATTAGGTGTGCTCGTCCCGCAAGAATATGGTGGCAGTGGATTTGGTTATCTGGAATATATTACAGCGATTATAGAACTGGCAAAGGTTTGCGGAGCAATTGGATTATCTATGGCGGCTCATAATTCTCTTTGTACAGGGCATATTCTTCAACATGGTAGCGAAGAACAAAAACGCAAATATCTTCCCAAATTAGCCACCGGAGAATGGATTGGAGCGTGGGGATTAACAGAACATAATACTGGATCAGATGCAGGAGGAATGAATACTACCGCTGTAAAAGACGGAGATTATTACATTCTCAACGGCGCTAAAAATTTTATTACGCATGCCATTAGCGGCGATGTAGCGGTGGTCATAGCCCGCACAGGTGAAAAAGGTGATAGTCATGGCATGAGTGCTTTTATCATTGAAAAAGGGACACCCGGCTTCTTCTCCGGCAAAAAAGAAAACAAACTTGGTATGCGTGCCAGTGAAACAGCAGAATTGATTTTTCAGGATTGCAAAATCCATAAATCACAACTCATCGGTAAAGAAGGAGAAGGGTTTATCCAAGCTATGAAAGTGTTAGATGGGGGCAGAATTTCCATTGCCGCCTTGTCTTGTGGAATTGCCCGTGGGGCTTATGAAGCAGCACTAAAATATGCGAAAGAGAGAATACAATTTGGAAAACCCATTGCTCAACATCAAGCCATTGCTTTCAAACTGGCGGATATGGCCACTGAAATAGAAGCAGCAGAACTCCTGACGTATCAAGCTGGTGACATGAAAAATCGTGGATTAAAAGTTACAAAAGAAGGATCTTTTGCGAAATATTATGCCTCAGAAGTGGCTGTAAAAGTAAGTACTGAAGCGGTACAAATTTTTGGAGGGTATGGTTATACCAAAGATTTTCCGGCAGAAAAATACTACAGAGATAGTAAACTCTGCACCATCGGCGAAGGCACAAGCGAAATACAGAAGTTAGTCATTTCAAGACAAATCATGGGGTAAAAACACGATTAACATGTATATTCTTACAAAAGAAGAAATACTTGATATAGAATCTATAGAATCCACCTATTACATGAAACCAATTCTCAAACATTTTGATGAATTTGTTAATAAAAATAATGATGAAAAATCTGCTTGGAAAATTGCTTTTAATAAAATATACGAAGTATTAAAGAATTCTGAAAAAGAAGTAAGAGAAATATTAAAAGATAGATTAGAAAAAAAAGAAATAACAGATATTAATCAATCATTGAAATCAATTGCCGGTAATGCATTTTCAAACTGTATTGTTTATCTATTTTTGAAAAATAAACTAGTTGAAAATATTTGTTCAGATGTTTATATAACTTCAAAAAAATCAAGAGTAAAAGGATTTGATGACATATCCACAATATATGTAGGGGATGAAACTCAAAAGCCAGATGTAGATTTAATTGTATACAGCTACAGTAATAGTCAAGTATTAGATAAATGTATTATACTTTCTTTAAAAACATCTTTACGAGAAAGAGCAGGGCAAACATATAAATGGAAGTTGCTCATGGAAATTGCAACAACGAAAAATCCTATTAAAGATAAATACGATATTCATTACAATATTTCTAAAATTCCTCTTGTATGTTTTGCTACAGTTAACTTTTACAACGAAATAAACAATCCACAACATAAAGGTATGTTTAAGTTTTTTGATAAGGCCTTTATTGCAAAAGAAATACATGGAAGCAATTTTATTTCACCAATGTCCGATTTTGTTACTTATGTTAATCAAATATTTTGTAAATATTCGTGATTATGCTGAAAGAAACATCTATTGCAAATAAAGCGTTTGATATTAAGCAGTCAGAACTTACATTAAATACTTTTAAGTCATCAGAACTACTCGATTTAATAAGCAAAAATATCCATACTTATACTAATGAAGATAATTTATATTATAAACCAAAAGATATAAAAAATTGGTATTATGAATGGGATTTTAAGGAATACAATCCTAATATTTATTCGCATGGATTTCATCAATATCCTGCAAAATTTATACCACAATTAGCAAGAAAATTACTACGTATTTTTACAGATGAAAATAGCACTGTATTGGACTTGTTTATGGGGTCTGGAACTACTTTAATAGAAAGTATGTTATTAAATAGAAAAATGGCTATAGGTATTGAATTAAATCCTTTTGCTTGTTTTATGGCTAAAATTAAAACAAACCCCATCCATTGTGAACGATTGAATAATACTTTCATAGAGATCAAAACAAAGTTTTCAACTATAAAGGAATTTAATTTACATACTTTTTACAATATACATTTTTGGTTTAAGGAAAAACAAATAACAGATTTATCTAAATTAAGATTTATTATTTATCAAATAGAAGATGAACATATTAGAGATTTTTTTTTATTATGCATGAGTGAAGTTGTAAGAAGAGTTTCATTAACAAATCACAATGGATTTAAATTGCATAGAGATAAAAATAAGTTAAAGGATGATTTTGATCCAAGTGTAATATGGCATTTTGAAAATATTTTTAATAGAAACTTATCTCTAATGATCCAATTTTACAATAAAGTAAAGTATTCTATGACTTTTACAAAAATAATTGAAAATGATGCGCGATATTTACAACGTGATATAGAAACTAATAGTGTTGATTTTATATTAACGTCACCGCCTTATGGAGATTCTAAAACTACTGTCGCTTATGGACAATTTTCCAGACTTTCATGGCAATGGATTAAAGATGATAAAAATGTGTTTACCATAGATGATATTTTATTAGGAGGAAATATAAATAATTCAAATAATAATGAAAGCATACTATCAACATCTAAACACCTTCACAAGCAATATAATGAGATAAAAGAAAAAGATGAAAAAAGAGCAAAAGAAGTTCTAACTTTTTATTACGATTTATTTAAATCTATACAATGTGCACATTCTTATTTAAAACACAATAAATATTTTGTTTTAGTAACTGGTAATAGAACCGTGAAAAATGTTTTTTTAAGAACTGATTTAATTATAAGCGAATTGGCAAATAATCTTGGTTTTAAGACAGAAAAAATACTTTATAGAAATATTATTAATAAAAGAATGCCGGCTAAAAATTCTCCAACGAACAAAAAAGGCGAATGTTCCAATACTATGTTAAAAGAAAATATTATTTTTTTGAAAAAGACATAATTATATGAAAATAGCCATCGGTAGTGACCATGCAGGGTTTGAACTAAAAGAATTTTTAAAGAATTATCTATTATCTAAAAATTACGAAGTTTTAGATAAAGGCACCAATAGCTCTGAATCTGTTGATTATCCTGATTTTGGACATGCCGTGGCTTGTTCTGTAAAAAATCACGAAGTGGATTTTGGTATTGTAATCTGTGGAAGTGGCAATGGTATTAACATGAGTGTGAATAAACATAAAGGCATCAGAGGCGCATTGTGCTGGACACCAGAAATAGCACGGCTAGCCAAACAACATAATAACGCCAACATCATCGCCTTACCGGGTAGATTTATTAACAAAGAAACGGCCATACAAATTGTAAACGCCTATCTTTCCGCACAATTTGAAGGCGGCCGACATCAAAAAAGAATTGATAAGCTAGATATTGATATTAATTGTTAATCGATTGAATATTGAATGTAACTAATTTAGTATCCTTTAAAATCTGTATTTTTCTCCTGTAAATCTTTTTTCTAAAAAAGTAACAGAGAAAAAATAATTAGTATTCAGCACTTAAGAAAATAAAAGAAATGCTGAGTAGTAACTAAAATGATAATAATTTTGTATATTTCACAACAAAAAACAAAGTGAGAAGTTTAAACCTCGTTTTCATCATAATTTTTCTTTTTTCAAAAGCACTTTCTCAAAGAGTAATTACACCACAAGTTTTAAATCACTTAAAATTTACAGAAAACAAAGGGCAATGGAAGGATAATGTCTTATTTCGTGCAACATTGGATGGTGGTGTTTTATTCCTTGAAAAGGATAAATTAACTTTTAATTTTTATGACAAGAAAAAATTTAGAACTTTTCACGAAGGTGGTGCAAAAAGAACCGAAGACATAAAGTTTAAAGGACACGCTTTTCAGGTAAACTTTTTGAATGCTCAAAAAAATAGCTCTGTCAAAAAATTTAATGAAGGTAAGGACTATGAAAATTTTTTCATCGGCAATGATCCCAAAAAGTGGGCATCTTTTGTCAAAAATTATCAGCATGTAGTGATTGAGAATATTTATCCTAATATAGATTATGAAGTGTTTTCATCTATTAATGGCATAAAATATAATTTTATCGTACACAAAGGCGGACAAGCAGAAAGTATTCAAATGGAATACAAGGGAGTCACTGCAATTAAATTAAAAAATAAATCACTGCATATTCAATTGGCATTTACTGAACTCATTGAACAAAAACCTTATGCTTATCAAAACATCAATGGAACTATTATAGAAGTGCCTTGTGAATTTTATTTAAATAAAAATTTTGTGGAATTTAAATTCCCAAAAGGATACAATAAAGAATATGATTTAGTGATTGATCCTACGCTCATTTTTGCGGCTCAAAGTGGTTCAACGGCTGATAATTTCGGAATGACGGCCACGTATGATATGAGCGGAAATCTTATCAGCGGCGGCACGGTATTTGGACCAGGTTACCCTACTACAATGGGCGCCTATGATATTACTTACAACGGCTCTACACCAGGCAGTAATACAGAGATTGACGTGGTACTTACAAAATACAACAGCACCGGTACCAATCTCATTGCTTCCACTTATTTTGGAGGCAGTTACAGCGAAATTGTTACCAGTATTATTGTAGATGAAAACGACAATATCTACTTCTATGGTGCTACCGGCTCTTCGGATTTACCAATGCTATCCAACTCGTGGGATAATACCTTTAATGGTGGACAATTATTAACTTTTGTTTTTAATGGGACGAGTTTTGTAAACGGAACAGATATTTACATTGCCAAAATGAATAGTAGTTTAAGTGCTTTATTGGGAGTTACTTATATTGGTGGAAGTGATAACGACGGCGTCAATCATACGAATGTGATTACTACTTACACTTCTGGTTATGGTGCTGTAACAGAATATCCACCCGACTCTTTAATGTTTAATTATGGCGATCAATACCGTGGAGAAATTCAGTTAGATAAAAATAACAACGTGTATATTTTTAGTTCTACCCGTTCATCCGATTTTCCAACTACTTCCAATGCCTTTGATAATACTTTGGGAGGAAAACAAGACGCCGTTCTATGTGTTTTTAATACGAACTTAAGTAATTTAATATACAGCACGTTCGTTGGCGGCTCTAACAACGATTGTGGCAATTCATTAGAAGTGACCGATTCTCTTTTGGTGTATGCAACCGGTGGTACAACGAGCAACGATTTTCCTATTACCTCTGGTGCTTATTCTACAACTTATAATGGAGGTAAAACAGACGGCTATGTAATAAAAATTGACCCTTTTTCAGGAAATCTTTTAAGAAGCACTTACATTGGAACTAATAATTATGATCAATCTTATTTTGTGAGAAAAGATCCACAAAACAGAATTTATTTATATGGTCAATCATTAGGAAATATGCCTGTAGTAGGCACTGTGTACAATAATGCGGGCAGGCATCAATTCATTGCTGTACTTGACCAACAGCTGAATAATTTATTATTGAGCACTGTTTTCGGAAGTTCTTTAACTAAAACAGACATTTCACCTTCGGCCTTTGCGATTGATGGCTGCGGATATGTTTACTTATCCGGCTGGGGCGGAAATATTATTTTTCTACAATCTACCGGCGGAATGCCATTAGCCAACGCTATTCAATCTTCTACAGATGGATATAATTTTTATTTAATGGCTTTGTCACCTAATTTGTCTTCACTGGTATTTGGTTCTTACTTTGGAGGTCCTATCAGCCACGAACACGTGGATGGCGGCACTTCCCGATTTGATAAATGTGGGAACATTTATCAATCGGTTTGTGCCGGTTGTGGCGGCAATCAGGATTTTCCTGTTACGCCCGGTGCATGGCCCGGAACACCCGGAAATCCTAATCATTCCAGCAATTGTAATAATGGCGTTTTCAAAATTGATTTTCAAAATCCCACAGCCACAAGCACTCCCACAACAGGTTGTGCACCTTTGACGGTTCAGTTTTTTAATCAATGTGTCAATACGTTTCAATATCAATGGGATCTTGGAAACGGTGTGATTACCAGCACATCACTGAATCCTATTGTAACCTATACCAATCCCGGCACTTACACGGTTTCACTAACCATCAATGACAGTGTTTTTTGTAAAACCAAAGATAGCGTTGCTTTTATTGTACAGGTTTATCCGCCTATTTCTGCTACTATTGATTATACCACTACTTGCAGTGACACTGCTTTTTTTAATGCCAATTATACCACTGCTGCCAGTTTACAATCTGTGCAATGGTATTTTCCTCCTTCTACATTTACAAGCAATGCTGTAAGCCCTGTATTTACAAGTACGACAGCAGGTACTTACACCGCCATTTTAGTAGTTAAAAATAATTACGGTTGTAAAGATAGTGTATCACAGATTTTTACGATTAATCCATTTGTGCCACTCATTTCATTGTCCGATACCATTTGTAATGGACAATCGGTTGTTCTGAATGCCAGCGGCGGAAATTCCTATCAATGGACGCCGACAGTTGGTTTATCGAATCCTAACTCGAATAATCCGATTGCTTCCCCTTCAGTATCTACTATTTATTCTGTTACAATCACAGACAATTCTTACTCACCGCCTTGCTCTAAAACATTGACCACGCAAATTGTTGTCCATCCTAAGCCAACGGCGGACTTCACTTTTTCTACCAATCCTTGTGGAGGTAATGTGTATTTTACCAATCAATCAAGTAGTGATGCTACACAATTTCAATGGGACTTTGGCGATGGGCAAAGTTCAACACTTTCCAATCCGGTAGTTTTCTACTCCAATGGTGGTAATTACAATGTATTACTTGCTGTCTCCAATGCTTATGGATGCAGGGATTCAATAGTTAAATCTCTGAACATTGCTCAACCTGTACCGGTGAGTGTGAATGCCAGCACTACCATTTGTCTTGGTAATTCTTATACACTCAACGCAACAGGCGGATTTGCTTATGTGTGGACACCGGCCAGTAGTTTGAACAGTTATACTATTTCCAATCCGGTGGCAACGCCCACTACTTCTACTACTTACACCGTTGATATATTTACATTAAATTCTAATGGAGACACGTGCGTATATTCTTTGTTCACCGCTGTCAATGTTTCCACACTTTCATCCAGCAGTATTAGTGCGATGGCGCTTCCTGATACTATTCTTTCAGGTCAAACAGCACAGTTAGTACTCTCTGCTCCGTCTGGCAATTCTGTTATTTGGTATCCTTCCAATCTTGTGATTCCAAACAATAATTATATGGTTACGACCACTCCTTCTCAAAGCACCATTTATACAGTGACGGTAAGTGATGGGATTTGTAATAAAACGGCTACTGTTTTAGTAGTTGTAATTGATAGCCAATGCAAAGAAAGTGATGTGTTTGTTCCGAATACATTTACACCCAATGGTGATGGGAATAATGATGTGTTGTATGTGCGTGGTTATTTAATCAATGAGTTGTATTTTGCGGTATACAATCGTTGGGGCGAGTTGGTGTTTGAAACTACAGATAAAAACAAAGGTTGGGATGGTATATACAAAGGAAGACCTGCTGATGTTGGGGTGTTTGGGTATTACCTAAAAGCCAAATGTCCTAATGGAAAAGAAATTTTTAAGAAAGGAAATGTTACCTTAATTCGGTAAAGTTTAATGCTGAATAATGAGTTTTTGATGTACGGTTTGTTTATCATTTTTTAATTGCAAAATATACATTCCTTCTTTTTCCTGACTTAGGGGAATAGTGGATTTTTCTATATTTCCAGAACGGATAAGTTTTCCTGTAATATCAAATAGCGAAAATTGTGTGAATGAATTCTGAAAATTGGTAGAGTGGATGTGTACATAATTATCAGCAGGATTAGGGAAAATATCAAGGGAATACTCGAATTTTTTTGCCACGAAAACATCGGTCAATTTATCTATTTCCAGAACATACGAGTCGTTTAGTCCTGATGAGGAGATGGTAGTTTGACAAACACTAACCGAAGATGAGAAAGGGGCTGAAAGAAAAAGGTGATTATTAGCATATTCTAAATCATAATATTTCCCCGAAATACCAGCAATTTTTTCTGATAATTGATATTGTCCATTATTATCATATTTAATCATAATAAGTGAATTGTTTGCAAAAGTATCTATTCCCAGAATAACGGAATAATACACATATCCCAAGGCATACAAATTATTGAATGGGTCTACGGCCAGTTTGTATCCTTCTCTTATACCATAATTATTAGAATTGGCAGGGTTTTGCACTTCTTGTTTTGTCCAGAGATGTTGGAAATTTGAATTTAATTTTGTCAAAAACATTCGGCTTGCTATGGTTGGTTTGGTTAATCTTATTGTATCATTGATGTAAAAATTAAGAGAACTATAAGTGCCTATCACAAAAATGTTATCATTTGCATCTATCTTAAAATCATTGATGATATTAGTTCTTGTGTCTTGACCAGTAAAGATTGTATATTTTTGTATATTCCAATTCGTGTCTAATTTTAATACTGTGCAGGAATTTTTATTAGAAATAATTTTTTGATGATTCGAAAAATCAATGCTATCGGCAAATGAGCAAGTAATATAAAAGTTGTTATTTTTAAAAATCATTTCGCCTGTTTTAATGTCGCTAAAAGCATTGTTGCCTATCAGATATTTTTTTACAGCACCGTTATTGGGGTTTAATTTAAGGAGTAATAAACTGGCAGGTGTGTAGTACATTTCAATTGGGGAATATGCCAGTAAAACAAGGTCGTTGTTAGAATCAAAGCATATAGAAGTAGGAACGGCTTTTTCTAAAAAATAATGCCACAATAATTTTCCGTTTGTATTCAATTTGACAATCAGCAATCCGTTTTCGGCATTCCATTGCAAGGAATCTATTTTCAAAGTACCAATAAAATTGATGGCTACATAATAGTTTCCATTACTATCTTTCATTACATCTTTGCATAGTGCTGTTGTTTGAAAATAATTGGGGTCAACAGGTGCGGTTATATTTAAAAATGTTTTTGTAAAAATTACATTTTTTTGATTATCAAATTCTGTGATAAATCCAGAAGGTAAATTGCAATTGAAATATGTTGTAGTATCAATTTTTGCAGTATTTTCAACACTACCGCCAATTAAAAGATGCTGATTATTCAATGGTCTGATTTTATGAACATAATCGTTTAAGGGACCATTCAAGTGTGCATACCAATTACAGGATTGTTGGGCAGAGATAAATTCAAACAAGTAAAACCCACACATTATACTTATGCCTAAATAACATTTTTTCAATATAAAATGCTTCATAATTCACGAATTGTTTTAATTTTGAATGACAATTTTTTTTACACTTTTTATTTGGTCAGATGAAATCTCTAAAACATACATTCCATCATTTAATTGAGGTAAATGAATCTCAATAGGTGTATTAATATCACTATGAAAAACAAATGATTCAAACACGGCTTTTCCAGTAATATCCTGAATAGATATTTTCAAATGATTTTTGAGTGAGGTGAAAATTTGTAGTTTTTCTTTGGCAGGATTGGGAAATACAACCGTATTTACATTTTCACTTATTTCTTTCACGGACAAAGCAGTATCTGCACGTAATATAAAAATGCCATTCGCCATATCATTGGATAAAATAAGCCCACTTGGAAAAAATGGATAAGAGCCCCAATTTCCATCATAAGTATTGGAAGAATATACGCCAGTATTGGCTCCGCCCTGCGGATAAGTATCAAAGTATCCCGTCATTACCGGATTGGCCGGATTAGAAATATCATAAATTAATGTGCCATCCTGATAACAGGAAGCGACAAGATGTTTGTTTCCTAAAATAAATGGATTGTGTGCGATAAAACCACCAAAGTTGTAGGGCTTGACATAACTGACCACTTGTATATTAGTAATATCACTCACATCTGCTACTTTAAAGGAAAGCCCACTTGGCACTTCGTCCATAAACACTAATGTTTTACTGTTTTGAGTTAAAGCGCTGCTATGATTATACCCAGCTTCTAAGTAGAATGTCAAAGAACTTATGTAAATAAACTTGTTTTGAACAGTGTCTAATTTATAAACATGTAAACCTTGATTGCCACAGGAGGCAAAAATCGTATCGTGTTTCACAAACATATCATGCACATAATAAATATTCGGAAAATCATCGTCTAACCATCTCACCAACTGCGGTTTTTCAGGATTGGGATGTAAGTTGAAAACGCCCATAGAATGATAATATCCATATTTGTCTTTTGGACCACCTACATACAAATAATGTCCATCTACCCAAAGCGTGTGCCCCTTAAACAAAATACCCGTATCTGGCGAACTAATCACTCGGACAGAATCCGGAAGCGGCGACAAATCTACAATTTGAAACGAAGGTCCATAATCATCACTGATGATATAACAATAATTTTTGTAGGTTTTTATCTCTCTCCAAGTATTGATAGGAATACCTATTACAGAATCTGCAATGTAAGCGGAATTGGGATTAGTAATGTCCACAAAGTAAGTTCCTTTATGTGCGCCTGAAATACCGTATTCTCTGTTTTTTATGGGATCATACCAACCCCAACATCCTGAAAAATATGTGTCTGGCTTAAAGTGTGCTACCAATTGTACTCTCCATGAAGGATAAGTAGTTTGAGCAGACAAATAAAATGTTATTAATAAACTAATGCTGAATAATAACTTTATTTTCATAAATTTTATTTTTAAAGTTGTCGTATAATTTTAGAATATACAATCCATCAGATAGCGATGAGATGCGGATTTCATTAGAGGTAATTTGAGATTGAAGTATTCGCTTCCCGCTCAGATCAATTATTTCACATAAGTAAGTGGCTGTTGGTAATCCTTCAAAGTAAATAACATCTTTGGCAGGTATGGGAAATACTTTGATTTGGGCAGAATTAAGATATACAAAGGCGTGAGAAACAACGCAAGTTGTATCCACCATTTGTCCGTTACTGCTGGCAACAGATGATTGAAGACCTGCACCATTTTCGGATTTGACATTAAAATAATACACTTGTCCGTGAACAAGATTATTTAAGTACACACTCACATTAGTAGATAAATTATTGTTTGTCCAAGCTAAAACGTTTGTAGCTCCCGCACTTGTGCCAATAGAATACCAGTATTTACTAACAGCAGAATTGGGATCGCTACTATTACTCCAGTTGGCTTTTAGAGTGTCTTTTGTACAAGCAATGCTAATATCACTGCCAGCGCCATCGTTGACGCCTATTGATGTAGGTGGTGTCCAATCTACGTTTAATGTTTGAATAGCGATATTAGATAATTGGTCATAACTATCCTGACAAATGGATAATATACGGCCTGCACTGACAGAAGGTGATGGATTTTGATACATCAAATCCGTATTTCCGCTTCCGACTAAGATAGTAGGGGTATTCGTTCTGGAACGATAAACTCTAAAACTGTCCACACTCATTTTGGCATTGCCGCTTCGGAATGAAATGTATTGTCCATTGTTCAATGGGTGTGGCGAAGGATCGGTCCATGTATTGATTAATTGATTATTCCAGTATGTCCAGATTTGCCCAGTAGTTCTGTCGTGTATTACTTTTACATCATACCATGTATTGGCTGAGAAAGTCAATGGAATATCTACCACTGGCGTACCAAATACATTATTCACTGTTTTGTATAATTGAAATTTTTGATTGTCTAAGCGAAACCACACGAAATAAGAATTATTACGATTAGAACTATCGGCATTATCCGCAAAGAAGTGAAATCCGCCACGACGATTAGTACCGGTGCCTTCTAATTTAAGTTTGAAATGGTACAAATAGCGATTGGATAAAGTTTGTGTGAGTACCGCATAGATATTGGTATTTCCAGAAGTAGAAGAGGTTTCATCGGTTTGAACAAGAGTGCTGCCGGTAACGTTCCAGGTGCCGGTTTTAATTGTCCATAAAAGAGAAAGTGTATTAAAATCATCATAGAAAAAGCCCCGATTGTTATTGGCTGTCCATTGCGAACCATTGTAACAGGCCACTGAATAATATCCTTTTTGAATGGTAGCACCAGAAGGTGGGACATCATTGATATTTGCAGTATAAGTGGCAGTAATCCAAGGTGATGCTGACGCAATAGAAGTAGTGGGAGAACCGCTGGCTGTGGTGGTACATTGATAGGTGGCTTTGAAACCTGCGGCTACTGTTGCTCCATCGGATTTAAAACGAATCGTAAAAGCGTTGCTTGTTGTCATAAAAGTACCTGGATTGTTGCCACCGGTGTAAACCCCAATAAGCGGCGAAGAAGTAGAAGTTCCATTGTAAATCCATAAGGAATCGTAATTGTTTTCAAGGGTAAATGTGGGTGCAAACTGAACAATTAATTTTTGATTGGAAGCAGGGGCAAAAATGGTATATGTATATTTTTCATTATCATAATAATTGCGGTTCGGGCCGCCCATATCAAATAAACTATCGGAGCAAGGCCATACTCTGCAGTTTGAAGTAAATTTATCCTGAATGGCTTGCCAGAAATCATTATAGCCATCGTCATAGCCCAATGCCCAGATGCCAATGCCACCAATACCTCTTTGATTCACAAAATCAAAGCGTCTACGCATACTATAATCATCATCAATCCAGCATTGTCTCCACGCACCGGAAACCTGAAAAACATACGCTGGCGTAAAACTATTTTGATCCCATTTTTTATTAGTAGTTGTGTAATATCCTGTTGAATTATTTTTTACATAAGCATAAGTGCGAGAAGTGGAGAAATTGCCTGTAGTACTGGAAGGAATGGTATTAGAAGCGGTTTCCCATTCTCTGCCATAATAAGGAAGTCCTAATAATAATTTATTAAGTGGAACGCCTTTATTTAGATAATAAGTAACGGATTTACTTAGCGTGTAATTATAAGATGTTTGAAAGTTGTAGAGGGGATCGGTAGGGCCTGCTTGTGAACTGCCACTCCAATAATAATCATAACCCATAATGATAAAAGCATCAACATAAGGCACCAGTGAAGGAATATCAAACACTCCACTCCAATCTACCGCATATAACGCAATACTTAATTCGTAATTGGGATTAGCCGCTTGCAGTGCTGTTTTTAATTGTATGATGAAATTGGTAAAAGGTGTTTTGTCAGCCGATCCCATGCCTTCAAAATCAATATTAACCCCATTTCCACCTCTTGCATTTAAATCACTTATGATGTTATTAATGAAAGTTGTTTGTGCAGAGCTGGAAGCCCAGAATGTACTGTGTCCGCTAAATAATGTAGCGCAAATATGTATTTTACATCCATTCGCTTTGGCGGTAGTTACAGCGTTTGAAGTGAGCCATGCATAAGAAGTATTGGTATTATTACCCGTTGAAGGACTGATAGAATAATCAAAATAACAAAAATCTGAAATAAGGTTCCATTGAAAGTTAGTATATGTAGTGCCTTGCCAGTAAGGAAACCAGCCATATACTTTTTTATTTAAGGTGCAGGATGGATTTAAAGTACTGGTTTGCGTGGTTTTTAATTCTGAAGAGAATTTTCTATTACCTAAAACTACCTGTAAGCTATCCCATTGATGTTCGTATTTAAAGAGATAGTTTTTGTATTTTTCTGATTCTTCCTGGATGATAGACCTATGATTTTGTGCATAGATTATTAATGAAAATGAGAAACAGATGTTGAATAAAAAAATAATTTTTCTCATACTTAGTTTTTAAGAGCAAATTTATATGAAATTTTTCAGATAACACACAGACACGAATGAAAATCTTAAAAAAGAATCTACTCCCCAGCAGCATTTCCATTTTCTGAAGTAGTGAATGATTATTTTCTTTATGTTATTTTTTTAGAAAAAAATACCTTTCCAACTTCATTAGAAGGGCAGCAAAAAATTTTGTTTAAGATGGGATTACCGAAGATGCTGCGTAGTAATTCATTTTAATATAATCCGTCTTAATTATCAGATAGTATTTGTAAATCGCTTTATTAGACCGGAAGAAAAAATATAGAACTCATTACTATTCACACCCTCACTCCTAAAAATGTTACATCATCGGTTTGATAACCATTCCCTTTCCATTGCTCGTAAAATGATTTTAATTTTTGCTCCTGTTCGGCA
>CAZNVL010000047.1:0-17062 GCA_964576565.1 uncultured Flavobacteriaceae bacterium
TTCACTTATAATTATTTAGAAAGAAAAATTCCACTTTTTGCTGCCCTTCCATACTTCTAAATTATATAAAGTGTGGAAGGGTACTTTTTTCTAAAAAAGTAACATAAATGCTATGAAATAAGAAACTCTATTATTTAAGTATTATCGGAATTATTTTTAACTGAATACAGCTTAGAATTTGCCTGAAAATCTATTGTTCGTTATTTTGTATAATGCCTGCTCCCACCGTTTTATACGATGTTTCATCAATGATAATAAAAGCACCTAACACTGTAGAGGTCGTATATTCTGCAATAATCATAGGTTGAGCGGTTTGAAATTGTGCTTTGAAGATGCTATTCATACCAATGTTTTCCGAATGCTGCTGTTTAAATTTCAACTCATCCAGATCAAAGATCGCTTCAATATTCTGACATTTAATATAAGTGTGAAAACTTTGCTGCTGTACAATATATCTTTTTGTCGGAATAAATGCCGAACTATCCAACCAGAAACAAATTGCAGAAAATGTTTGCGTGAGTTGAATTTCATGCGTTGTGGCGTCATTAAAATCGGTAGGCAATGCCATCAGACAATATCCTCTCTGAATTTCTGTGTCTTCTTTAAGAGTAAGGGCAATGGGCTGGCCATGATGCGCTTTGGGACGTTTCTGACCTAAAACATAGAGATCTTTAATTTTATTTTTTTGTAAAGTAGGATAAATAAGAATTGCACTATTCACATCAAAGACATCATTGAAAAGCGTTCCATAAAAGTACCGTTCGTTATTTTGAAATGTTACATATTGTACCGGCATATACGCAGGTAATTGTGCTGTTCTATTCGGATGCTGATAATTTTCCAGAAAATAAAGCAAAGTGCTGCCATTGTACCAGGGCATATTTTCAGAACGAAAAACTACATTATCCCCTTTTAGTGCACTGACGGGTATGCATTCTATCTGATGGTTGTTTATAAATTTAAATTCTGTTATCTGATGATTAAACCGATGAAAGACCGCTTCATCATAACCCACAGCATCCATCTTATTAATACAAAAAATAATACAAGGGATATTCATCACATCTACAATAAACGTATGTCGTCTGGTTTGTTCAGTAATACCTTTTGTCGCGTCAATCATGATGATAGCAACATCGGCATGCGATGCCCCTGTAATCATATTCCTTGTATATTCTTTGTGTCCCGGACAATCTGCTATAATGAATTTTCTTTTATCGGTTGCAAAATATTTGTACGCCACATCAATGGTAATGCCCTGCTCTCTTTCTGCTTTTAATCCATCGGTGAGATAGGCAAAGTTGATGTCACCATTGTGTTGCTGTACGGTTTCCAATATATCGTTTGAAAGGGCTTTACTATCGTAAAGCAACCGACCAATCAATGTACTTTTTCCGTCGTCCACATTACCTGCAGTAATAAATTTTATAAGTTCCATAGATATTCTATTATCCGATTAAAAATAGCCCTGTCTTTTCCTATCTTCCATCCCTGTTTCAGAGATTTTATCATCCAATCGGGTAGCGCCTCTTTCCGAAATTTTGGTTGTTTTAATTTCTTCAATAATTTCATCAATAGAAGTAGCCACGGACTCTACAGCGGCAGTACAGGAAATATCGCCCACGGTTCTGAAACGAACGTATTTTTCTTCAATGACATCTGTAGTTTCTAACTTGAAAAAATCAGCATACGCTAACCATTGATTTTTTCCGGCTTTCACACATTTACGTTTATGAGAAAAATAAATGGAAGGTAATTCTATATTTTCTTTTTTAATGTACTGCCATACATCCAGCTCTGTCCAGTTACTGATCGGGAACACACGAATGTTCTCAGCTTTATGAATACGCCCGTTGTAGATATTCCATAATTCTGGCCGTTGTTGCTTGGGCTCCCACTGTCCAAAGGCATCTCTGAATGAGAATATTCGCTCTTTTGCCCGTGCTTTTTCTTCATCCCGGCGGGCGCCCCCTATACAGGCCTCTAACCCTAGTTCCTGTATCGCATCTAATAAAGTGTAGGTTTGTAATACATTACGACTTGGAAACTTACCGGGTGTTTCGCTTAACTGGTATTTTTGAATGCTCTCTTCCACATAACGCACTTCCAGATGTAATTGATAGTGTTGTACAAGACGATCTCTGTAGTGTAATACTTCCGGAAAATTTTGTCCGGTATCAATATGCAAAACAATAAACGGGATTTTTGCCGGGGCAAATGCTTTTACGGCGAGATGTAAGACGGTTGCAGAATCTTTGCCACCGGAAAATAAAATAGCGGCTTTCCGAAATTGTCCTGCGGCTTCTCTTAAAATATAAACAGATTCCTGCTCCAGTTGTTCTAAATAATCCATCATAGCTCATCTGCATTTATGGGTGCTACAAATTAAGTAAATTATTTGAGATGTAATCCACATTCTTTTTTACCTTCCTCAGAATTTTCCCACCACCAACGCCCTGCTCTGTATGGTTCTCCTTCTTTTATGGCACGGGTACAAGGCGCACAGCCGATACTTCTAAACCCTTTATCGTATAAAACGTTGTAGGGTATTTCGTATTTGCGGATACAGTCCATCACTTCCTGGGTAGTCCAATGAATTAAGGGATTAAATTTGATGATTTGAAATTTATCATCCCATTCAAAGAGGTTCATGTTTTTTCTGTATTCGGAATGTTCAGCCCTTAATCCGGTTATCCAAACTTTTTTGCCTTTTAATGCTCTGAGAAGGGGTTGTATTTTGCGAATTTCACAGCATTCTTTTCTATTCTCAACACATTCATAAAACCCATTAACACCTTGTTTTTGCACCAATTTTTCTACTCCTTTGGCTTCCGGAAAATACGGTGTGATTTTAATGCCATATTTTTTTTCAGTAGCATTCCATGTATTGTAGGTTTCCTGAAACATTCTGCCTGTATCTAGTGTAACTATCTCCACCGATGGATGGGCGGTTGCAATAAAATGTGTAATGACCTGATCTTCAATATTAAAGCTGGTTGAAAAAACAATTTTATTGGGATACATTTCGCAAAGCTCCTGCAACAGATATTGAAAATCTGCATTACGATGTTGATTGTTCCACTCTTTGCTTTCAAATTTCTGATTATTTTCTTTATTCATTGTCCTTTCACTTTATGTATTTGATGTCCAGATTTTCAGTAAGATTTTTATTGCCATTAAAATTAAAATCATGGCTACAAAAATCAATCCCCATTTTTTAGATAGTTTATTATTTAATTGAATGGATATTGGCACGGCCACAATGCTTCCTAAAGAAACCCACAAAACAATCCATAAATGATGTAACCCAAGCACGAGTAAAAACGTCAAAGAACTGCACAGTACTACCACAAACTTTATGGCGTGTGCTGTGCCAATGGTAGAACGCATGTCCCGCCCCCCTACTATCAGAGCCGATGTTACCAAGGCGCCCCATCCTCCTCCTCCCACACTATCCATAAAGGCACCAAAAAGCGATAAAACAGGAATAGACATCCAACGTTTTCTTTTTTCAAACCAGCGTAAAGCTCTGAAAATAATAATAATGGCAACACTTATAAAATACAGGGCTATTAAGGGTTTGATGTAATCAATATAATGTTTACTTACAAAACTAATCAATAAAGCGCCTATTATAGAGCCAATAATCGCCGGATAAAGCATGGATTGATACATTTTGGAATTAATCAATTTGTTTTTCTTATAAACATACGTAGCATAGCCCGTATTGAAAATTTCAGAAAAATGCATCACAGCACTGGCAATAGCCGGTGTAATGCTATTCGGGAAAATAAACAGTAATAAAGAGGTAGTCATAATGCCATAAGCCATTCCAAATGCTCCATCTATCAATTGAGCACTCAATCCAATCAATATGTATAAAAAAATATCGTTCATTTGTTAAACGTGCTTGCAAAAGTAAAGAGTAATTCTGCTATCAATAATGATATTTGTCATAACTGTACGATATGTTTTCATAAGAATGACGATTCAAATGTTTTTGAAATTTAAATGAAATAAAAGTACAAACACTGCCTACCAAAGCACCCATTAAAACATCAGAAGGATAGTGTACTCCAAGATACATTCTGGAATATCCGACTAAAGCAGCATACGTAAAAGCAGGTGCCAGAACATACCATTTTGGGAAATCTAATGCTAAATTGCTGGCTATATTAAAAGCCAAACTACTATGACCAGATGGAAAGGAAGGCGTTTGCTCTTTTTGCAATGGAAAAATGAATGTGTACGATTCATACGGCCGTGGGCGATGAATTAAATACTTTAATCCATAAGTGAGTAGGACTGTAGAAGATAAAGAAATAATGGTTCGTACTGCTCTTTGTTCCCATTCTTTGTTTTTAGAAATAATATATGTGGTATAATATGCTAATGGTAAGGTCAACGAAACAGGATAAATAGATTTTGAAAGTGCGTTAAAGAAAGGGTATTGATTAAGATCTCTCTGCTTTTGTATAGAATACAAAATATGGATGTCTGTATTTTGGGGGAATACATTAAAACTAAAACTTATTACAAGTAGGTGTACAAACCACCTCATCATTTTAAAATTTTCAGAAATATACGAAAATAGATGAACTAATTTTTAGGACACGATTTTATATTTTCTAGCAAAATAATTGGTTGAAATAATAGCAAAAAGCACTACAGAAATACTGCTTAAAGGCATAAACAAAGCGGCGACAATAGGCGTTAAATATCCATTAAATGCCAAAGTTAAGCCAATGCTATTATAGATAAATGAGAATATATAACTCACTATCAAAAGCCGATAAGAGGTTTTAGCAAAGTGTAAAATGTTTGGTAAATACATTAAACATTCTCCTTTCATAATAGCGTCGCCGGATGGTACAAAGAAACTCATATCATCGGTGATGCTGACACCAAAATCCGCTGTTTTTAAGGCCGGTACATCGTTTAATCCATCTCCAATCATCATTACCCCAGAAGTATTATTTTGCAAACGCAAAATATATGCTTTTTTATCTTCTGGTTTTTGATTGGTGAATATCTTTATGTTATCTGCAAATACTTTTTGAATCTGCTGTGTGCGAAGTGCATTATCGCCTGTTAGTATATGGATAAAATACCCTTTATTTTTCAGTTCATTTAAATTTTCAAGTCCTTCCCTAAGAGCATTAGCAATAGAAAAATAGCCCAATTTAATTCCATCCATTTCAACACATACAACAGAATTTAATTCATCTTCAATTTCTGGCATTTCCAACCATTCTTTACTTCCTATTCTTATTGAATGACCATTCACAATGGCGTAAATACCTTTTCCGGGGAATTCCTGATAATAGCTACAATCGTATTCTTTCTCAACATCCTTTTGCAATAAATTACAGATTTTTTTACTCAAGGGATGAATAGAATTTTGCAACGTTGCGTAGATTATTGCTTTCTCATAAGTATTTAATTCTTTATTTCCTGCCCATTGTACCTGTAAGTTTTTTTCTGTTAAGGTACCTGTTTTATCCAATATAACATGCTGAATTTTTGCCATCGTTGCTATGCTATCCGTATTCTTAATATAAAAAGACAACTTGGCTAATAAGCGGGATACGTTTCCAAACAAAAAAGGGGCACTTAAAGCAAAAGCACATGAACAACCTATTATTAAGATAGAAGTAACATTTTTAATAACTGTTTGAATACCTGCATCTTTCCAATAAAAAATGGCTATCCCTGCCACAGTTAAAACAGAAAAGGTAATTAACTTCCCTAAAAAAGAGGAGAGTTTTTTAAATGAATGGTTTTTTCTGTCTGTATTTTCATTCCATAATTGAATAAAGTACTGTTGATCAAAAGGTTTTTTAACCTGAACTATAATTTTTTTTCCTACTAACCTGCCACCAGCGTAAATACTATCTCCTTTGTGTTTATGAAAAAGTTCCGATTCGCCTGTTACAAAACTATAATCAATTTGCGCTTCCTCACTTAATAAAACACCATCAAACGGAATAAGTTCTCCATTTCGCAATTTTACCAAATCATTTTTCTGAATATCTTTTACCTCTTTTACTACCTCATTCAAATTTTCAATCTTAATAACACTGATAGGAAAAAAGGAATGAAAGGACTTTTCAAAATCCAAAAATTGATAGGTTTTGTGTTGGTACCACCGACCAATAAGCAAGAAAAAAATAAATCCACTGAAAGAATCAAAATAACCCGACTCATGAAGAAAAAACACATCATAAGTGCTTCGAAAAAACAAGGTAAAAATACCGATACCAATAGGAATATCCATGTTTAATTCCATTGACTTAATACCACTCCACGCCGACTTTAAATACGGATATGCTGAAAACATCAAAACCGGTAAGGACAACACAAAACTCACATAATGAAAAAAATTTGCATATTGTGTTTCCAATGTTGAAAGCGTATCGAGATAATCCGGAAAACTTAATAACATAATGTTTCCAAACGCAAAGCCAGCCACACCCAAACGAAGCAAAAGCATTTTGTGTTCGGAACCCTGATCTTTTTGGCTCAAACTAAAATGGGGTTTATAACCAATTTGTGTTAAAAGTATCGCAAGATCTTTCAAAGATATTTTTGAATTATCAAAAAGAATAGAAATTTTTTTACTGTGAAAATTAACCTGCGACTGAATGACGGCTGGATGTAATTGGGGTAAATGTTCCAGCAACCAAATACAGGAAGCGCAATGTATTGCCGGTGCGTACAATAGTACTTTACAAATATTCCCTTCTCTGAAAGAAATAATCTTCTCTTGTATCGCCGTATTTTCAAGCAATTCAAACTCACTCACGGACTCTTCGTCTGTTGGTTTACTGAAGTTCCCAAAAGAAGTATTATCATAAATCGTTTCCAGACCAGAATCTTTCAAAATTGTATAAACACTTACACATCCTTTGCAGCAAAAATAATGAGCATCTTTTGTATACGGCTTATTGGGCAAATTACCTCCACAATGAAAGCATTCGTTTTTTATACTTCCTTTTGAAACTTCCGCTTTATTTATTGCATACATTTTACTCTCATTTATGACATTCTATAATAGGCATTTGTTTGCCCAACTGGATATTCGGGCTTATATAAGGAATATTTAAATTCATACTTCTCAAAACAAGTAATGTCCCTGTAATTAGCGCTAATACAGGCATTATGTATTTTCCAATTGATCTTGAACTTTTTACTTTCTGAGAAATTAAAGAAACTGCCAGCAATGCAGGTATGTTTGCCAGTCCAAAAAAAATCATAAACAAAGCACCGTATAACATAGAGTACGTTGTTGTTGCAAAGGATAAGGCAATAAAAGAAAAACCACATGGTAGAAACCCATTGATAAATCCTGCAATAAAAAATTTTTGAATAGGCGACGACGTGTGTCTTATCAGACCATTTAGAAAAGAAAATATTTGTGCATCAAAATTAAATTTCCATGAAAATGGAAAAAAATAAGAATACCCGATAAACAATAAAACAATACCCGCCACAAGTGAAATAATTTGTTGTATTCCAATTAAATGTCCAATAAATCCTAATTGTCCAAACATCATACCTAACAAGGCATACCCCAAAACCCGGGATATTTGATAAATTATAAATTTAATAAAAAATGCCTCGCGGTTTATACCCGAAAAGTGAAACAACATTAAAGGGCCACACATTCCTGCACAATGAATACTTCCCAAAAAGCCCAAAGTTAGCGCTGTAATGAAAAGGTTTACCATAAACTATTTTCAATATATAAACATTTCCTTCTCATAATAATATACGGTATTCTCGTCTTTCCATTCTATCTTTAATATAACTCTGCCTTTACTGATTTTATTTTTACTAATGACACACAAACTGGTGTTATCAAATGTATAAAGCACATCCTTTTCATTATTTTGCGGATAATACATGTAAACATTTATTTGTTCAGGATTGCTTTTGTTTATTTCTATTTGAAGGAATTGATTGTCCTGATTAAATCTCAGGGCACTGTCACCCAATTGAATGGTATTTCTGTATTTTTCTATTTGACTCTGAAACTTTAATTCTTTTGAATAATAATCGCTTTCTACCAGATCTACTTTTGAACCCATCATCCGTGTAACCATATACAAAATAAATACTGCAAACGTCAAAAACACCAGTGTAATAACATGTCCGATTGAAATTTTCATTTTTAAAAAGATAAAAAGTTGGTTTTAAATTTTTTAATTAACTGGTTGTTTTCATCATACACACCAATTTCAATCAGGGTTTTCATTCCATTGACGGATTTTTTATCTAGTATCACAAAAAAGGAACCTTGAATATAACTCTCTTTTTCAATTATCGGAAGACGACCAATTATTTCGATTTTAGCATTAACGGGCTGAATCATTTTTATAGATATTTTTTGTGGAAGGTTCGATTTATTTAGAAATTTATACGTATATAAATTTTTCACCTTGCCATCCGCTGTCGTTTGTGTCAAAAAGCCATAAGAACGCAATATTGTGCCATCCACAACAGGTCTTTTAACTAAAAGGAGCGTAATAATTCCCAGTAAAACCAATAACACAGCAATATATCCCTTTACTCTGGCTGTAATTTTATATGGAAGTTTTTCCTTAATCTGATACTCCGTAGAATAACGAATCAGCCCTTTTGGTAAGCCCACACTTTCCATCATATAGTTGCAGGCATCAATGCACAAGGCACAATTCACACATTCCAGTTGTGTTCCGTTTCTAATATCAATACCGGTAGGGCAAACATGTACGCACTGCTGGCAATCAATACAATCTCCTTTGCCTGCCAAACTTCTATCTTCATTTTTCCTAAACTTCCCTCTTGGTTCCCCACGAATGTAATCATAAGCAATTACCAATGTGTCTTTGCCCAATAATACACCCTGCATTCTCCCATAAGGACAAATATTCGTACACACCTGTTCCCTTAAAAAAGCAAAAACACCATAAAAAGCCAAACTAAACGCCACAAGCGTAGAAAATCCTGCAATATGATCCGATATGGGTTCTGAAATAATTTTTTTTAATTCGTCAATACCGATTAAATAACTTAAAAATAAATTAGAAATAATAAATGCAACGTTATAAAACAAAAAGTGTTTGAGAAATTTTTTCCAGAACTTCTGAAAATTCATTTTTTGTTTATTCAAAGCCATTTGCTCTTTCCAATCCCCTTCTATCCAATATTCAATTTTACGATAAATCAATTCCATAAAAATAGTTTGCGGGCAAGCCCAGCCACAAAACAATCTACCAAAAACTACTGTAAATAATGCTACAAAAACAACAAAACTTATCATCAATAATCCAAAATAAAAAAAGTCCTGCGGATAAAATACTTTACTAAAAATGATAAATTTTCTATGAATTACATCTAATAAAAATAATGGCTCATCATTTATTTTCAAAAAAGGCAATACAAAAAGTATGACAAGCAATGTATAACCGAATATCTGTCGTAAAGTATGAAACTTACCTTGTTGCCTTTTCGGATAAATCCATTTTCTTCTACCCCTCTCATCAACAGTAGATAATCTGTCTCTGAACGATTGATCAACGGTATTTTCTATTTTTTTCTGTTCAATTGTTTCCATTATTATTGGACTTTGTTGTATCTGTTGTATTTTTATTTTCTGTCCACAATTCTCCCTGTGGTTCTTTCGCTCCGGGCGGATTAGTGCCTCTTAATGTAAGAATAAAAGAAGCCACCTGCTGGATTTGTTTAGGGGATAACTGGGATTCCCAGGCAATCATTCCTTTCTCTGGCACACCATATTTAATGGTCTTAAAGATATTTTTAATGCCTCCTCCATGCAACCAATAATCATCTGTTAGATTAGGGCCTGCACCGCCTTGTCCTTCTTTACCATGGCATGTTACACAATTAGAAGTAAAAATTTCTTTTCCTTGCTGAATCTCGTTAGCATCACTTAATGCTGTAACATTTTCCTCATTAATTTTACCAGCCACCACTGCCAGATATTCTTGTTTTTTCTGTTCTGCTTCCTGAACTTCCATCTTATATAACTCTTCCTGTCCAACTCCAGGCCCTACAAATCCTATTTTTTCAAATGCTTTAACAGGAGAGACGTGATAATGAATAAGATAAACTACTGAAAAAATAATGGTAACATAAAACATCCACAACCACCAGGGAGGTAGCACATTATCCAGCTCTCTGATACTATCATATTCGTGTTCAAATTGTATAGTTGCTTCTTTTTCTACCGGTACAGCACGGGTTAACCATTGTTCTATATTTCCAAAAATAGAACTGCTTTTTTCTTCTTGGCTAATAATTCCTGCTTGCTTCAAAATATAACGAAATTGTGTATACATCCATATCACTATCAAGGAACAGAAAATATTCAGCCCTATCAGAATGTTGACTTCTGTTTCTGAAAAACTTATTATATCATTGTTTGTGCTCGCAGTTTGAGCAAAAGTTGTATGAGAGAATAATAATCCACTTAAAAACAATAAACTCATTAGAGACGATGAACCATTTCTTTTAGATACCGCATTGGACTCACTTACCGATTTAATAGCAGAAGAGATAGAACGAATTACTATTACCTGAATAATAAGTAAAATGATTAACCCCCATGCTGTAACATTATTAGAAGTGGAGGGTTGCTCTGCAATTTTTGTTACTTCATTAGCAACCTGTGCCGACAGATCTGTGCTCATCATTACCAATAAGCCAGACATACTTACATTCTTTAAATAAGACATTGTTTCCATATAAAATTATTTTAAATATTACTCAAAGGGTATATTTTTAAGTTTTTGAATATGTTTCTTATCCAGTTTAATTAAATAGATCAAAACTGTTATGAAAAAGAGAAAAAATATCAGAAAAGAAATAATGGGATATATTTCTATTCCTAAGATATTTTCCAGATGATGTTTTACAAAGCGTAACATATCAATTTATTTTAGATTTATTTTAATGCTTGTTTTTTCTCCAAACTAATATCCACGCCTAATCTTTGAAGATAGGCAATGAGCGCAATAATTTCTTTTTCAGGAGAAATAGTAATGTTTTGCTTCTTTAAATCATCCGCAATTTCTTTTGCTTGTTTCATCAGATCTTTTACTGCTTCGTTTTCATAACCTTCCGGATAAGGCACACCCAACGTGCGCATGGCTTGTATTTTTTTTCCTGTGAAAGACATGTCTAAATCATTTTCTATCAACCAGGGATAAGGTGGCATAATAGAATTCGGGGAAGTTAAACGCGGGTCAAGCATGTGAGTAAAATGCCACGCATTAGGTTTACGTAATTTCATGGTACCTTCTCTTGCTAAATCTGGGCCTGTTCTTTTAGAGCCCCATAAAAACGGATGGTCATAAACAAATTCTCCTGCTTTGGAATATTCACCATAACGTTCCGTTTCACTTCTAAAAGGTCGTATCATTTGAGAATGGCACACATAACATCCTTCACGCATGTATATGTCTCTTCCCTCCAGTTCTAATGGTGTATAAGGTTTGACAGATGAAATAGTAGGCACATTCGATTTTATCAGAAAAGTAGGAATAAGCTCCATAATTCCACCGATTGCCACTAAAATTAAAGATAGTACCAACATTTGTACAGGTCTTTTTTCAATCCATCTATGCCAGTATTCTTGTTTTTCCTCCTGAAATCTAATCAATGCTGGTGCTTCGGCCGGTTCATTGCTCAGGAAATTGCCGGAATACGCTGTTTTAATCAAATTATACACCATTACAATAACACCGGTAAAATACATTGTTCCACCAATTCCACGCATTAAATACAAATTCTTTAATGCTGTTACTGTTTCCAGAAAATTGGGATACTTCAAAAAACCTTCTTCAGTAAATTCCTTCCACATAAAACTTTGAGTAAAGCCCGCCCAATACATTGGAATAGCGTAGAAAATAATTCCAAGTGTCCCTATCCAAAAATGAAAATCCGCCAACTTCTTTGAATACAACTGTGTTCTCCACATTTTTGGAACCAACCAATACAACATGCCAAAGGTTAAAAAGCCATTCCATGCCAATCCACCAATATGTACATGCGCAATAGTCCAGTCCGTAAAGTGAGAAATAGCATTCACGTTTTTTAATGACAACATAGGACCTTCAAACGTAGCCATGCCATAACCCGTCAATGCTACCACCATAAATTTCAATGTCGGTTCTAATTTTACTTTATCCCAACATCCTCTTAATGTTAAAAGTCCATTTAACATACCACCCCACGATGGAGCAATCAACATCACAGAAAACACAGCACCCAACGATTGTGCCCAATCCGGTAGTGCCGAATATAATAGATGGTGCGGACCAGCCCAGATGTAAATAAAAATCAATGCCCAAAAGTGTACAATTGAAAGTTTATACGAATATACCGGACGCTCTGCCGCTTTCGGAACAAAATAGTACATTAATCCCAAATAAGGAGTTGTCAGAAAAAAGGCTACGGCATTGTGTCCATACCACCATTGCACCAAAGCATCCTGTACACCGGCATACCACGAATAACTTTTAAGAAACGTAACAGGAAGTTCAAAAGAGTTGACAATATGCAACATTGCGACCGTTACAAGTGTGGCAATATAAAACCAGATGGCCACATACAGATGTTCTACTCTTCTTTTCAAAATAGTGCCAAACATATTCCATCCAAACACTACCCAAATCAGAGTAATTGCTATGTCAATAGGCCATTCTAACTCGGCGTATTCTTTGGATGTTGTATATCCTAAGGGCAATGTAATGGCAGCAGAAAGTATTATTAGTTGCCATCCCCAAAAATGTATTTTACTCAAAGTATCGCTGTACATTCTTGTTTTGAGCAATCTTTGGAGTGAATAATAAACGCCCGCAAAAATGCCGTTACCTACAAAAGCAAATATGACAGCATTAGTGTGTAAGGGACGTAGACGGCTAAAGGTCGTTATTGGTATTCCAAAGTTTAACTCAGGAAATACCAGTTGAAAAGCAATAAGTAAGCCCACCAACATTCCTATCACGCCAAAAATTACTGCTGCAATTAAGAAATTACGCACAATTGCGTTATCGTATTCAAATTTTTCCAGATTGTTGCTGCTGTGTTCCATAGTTATTAGATTTTTGTGATTTTAAAGATGTTTGTATATTCTTAATTTCAACCTTGTCTTCTGTGTTTATTTTATTTTCATATAAAATTCTAATAGAAGGTGATACAACGTCCTCGTATTGCCCCTTTTTAACCGACCAGATAAAGGCCACTAAAAAACCTATTGCAATTAAAACACTAATACTTAAAAGAATATAAATTACTTCCATATTTCAGGGCACAAAGGTAGGGCATACAATAAGAGTAGAATATGATATAAATCATCTTATTAAGTATTTTAATTTATTGTATTAGCTGATTTAAATCATTTAAAATATACAATAAATTTATACTCAATGCATTTTTGAATTCTATTTTTAATAATTGAAATATAATTCAGTTTAAAGACAATTATTAGCCCATCAAAACAAATCAGACAATGTTGAAAACCATCTATTATTCAATCTCCACATCCTCACAATGATACAATTGATGCGGTTTTGCTTTATATTTTTGAGTAGAAGAGCCATTCTTTTTTTCTTTGAGTAATTTTTCAATCAATCGTGCTCTTTCTTTTTGAATCCATTCTTCCCGTTTTTTATTTTCTTCTTCATCATAAAAAATTTGTCCTTCAATAATGGTGTACTTCACTTTTGCCATTACACTCAAAGGAAAATCCGACCACAGCACCAAATCTGCTGTTTTGCCGACTTCAATACTTCCCACTTCTTTGTCAATGCCCAATGCCTTAGCAGGATTGAGTGTAACTAATTTTAATGCTTGCACAGGACTCAAGCCACCATATTTTATGCTTTTTCCAGCTTCTTGATTCAATCGTCTGCCCATTTCAGCATCGTCTGAATTAATACAAGTATTTACGCCCATTTTGGTGAGTAGGGCTGCATTGTAAGGAATGGCTTCCATCACTTCCATTTTATAAGCCCACCAATCGCTGAATGTAGAAGCGTTTGAACCATGTTGTTTTAATTTATCTGCCACTTTGTATCCTTCCAATATGTGCGTAAAGGTATTCACTCTAAAACCTAAACTATCTGCAAGATGCAGCAGCATATTGATTTCACTCTGGATATAACTATGACAAGTTATGTCTCTTTTGTTTTCAAGAATTTCAACCAATGCCTCCAACTCTAAATCCTTTCTTGGCGGCGATACTTTTTGTCGTTCTTTCTCCGATAATGACCAATAACGATTCCATTCTTTTTGATACGCTTGGGCACGATGGAAATAGTCATTAAACACTTGTTCTACGCCCATTCTCGTTTGTGGGAATCTATCGGAAGGCGGACTATTCCCTTGTTTTACATTTTCACCTAAAGCAAATTTGATAGAAGGGCGTGCCCGTGTGTACTTCATCTCTTCTGCCGTGTATCCCCATTTTAATTTGATGGTTTGGCACTGACCACCGATTGGATTGGCCGATCCGTGCAGTATTTGTGCTGTTGTAACACCGCCTGCTAACTGACGATAGATATTAATATCTTCTGGATGGATAACATCGCCAATACGCACTTCGGCGCTGCTGGCTTGTGTCCATTCGTTGACACCGCCACTAATCGCAATGTGTGAATGCTCATCAATAATACCGGGTGTCAAGTGCATCCCCTTAGCATCAATGACTTTGGCAAACGCCAGTTTTGGCACATCGATATTAGGTGCTATGCGAACAATTTTACCATCTACTACATACACATCGTATTCGTTTAAGACACTATCTTTTGTGTTTGTCCACACTATTGCATCTTTGATAAGTAAAGCATCATAGCGATGTTTTAATCTTTCCAACGTTTGTTGAAAAAAATCTAAAGTGTCCGGACTGGGCATTCCATAAGCACAAAACGGATAAATAATTTTTCCCAGATTGTTTATGAAATTTTTTCTTTGAGTTTTAGAAGTATCTTTTAATGATCTTGTTTTTTGAATAATAATGTCAATCTGTTGATGAGATTTTAAATCATACAACACACCAGAAATACTGCTGTCTAAAGGATTGTATTGTCCGCTAAAAGTGAATTTGAACAGAGAATCTTGTAATTGAAATTGTATTTTAGGATATTCTAATTTTGAAGTTGACTTTAAATGAGTAGTATCTTTTTTAATTTGTAATTTTTGTTCTGCTACGTTCCCTTGAATAATTAGTTTAAATTGTTGATTATGGAATGTCCAATTGTATTCGCCATTCATTTTATCAGCATTTCTATCGTAGAAAATATGCGGCTTTCCTAAAATCCAATGTTCTATTATCGTAGCATTTTCATCAAAGATATTTTTATCTGTAATAAAAAAATTGGCCACATAATTTTCTTTCAGCGATCCTATTTGCTTTTCAACGTTGATAAATTTGGCCGGATTATAAGTCAATGCTTTTAGCAATGTCTTTTCAGAAACGCCATAATTCAAGGTTTTGCGAAGGTTTGAGAAAAATTGTTTCACATCTTTTAATCCATTCATAGTGATGGAGAAATCCACATTATTTTTTTCAAGAAAAGTCAGATTAGTTGGTGCTAATTCCCAATGCTTCAAGTCCGAGAGTGGAATAATATCTGCGTCCAATGGATCAGACACATCAAAAACTTCCGGGAAATTCACAGGCACAATAAGTTGCGGATGAAGTTGCTTTAAATCTTCCATTCGTTGATATTCATCTCCGCTTGTCTTGTATATAAAAGAAAGTTGAAACTCTTTTGCAATTTTATTAGCTCTGAAAATGTCCCATTTATTACTGCATTCAAAGATAATTGGAAGTTGTAATGCTTGATTAAGATATTCTAATGACAAGTTGGTTTCGGTTTTATTTTGGAGTGATGCATACCATTTTACCTCGTATAAAATTTGCCGCAACAAAGCAATAGAGCCCATTAGTGATGAAGGATAATAATGTGGTGAACTGCCTTTTTTGAAAGACATAAATGTAGATGCTTTTTCAATAAGAATATTCTCATGTTCTTTTGCATCCGCCAGTGCAATTAATACTCCCGTCCCTCTAACAATACCATCTTTTTGAGCACTCAAAACAATTCCAAAGCCATTTTTTCTGTAATCATTGGCTTTTTCATTATTAAAAACAAAGTGCTCCACAGCGTTGAATTGGCTCTTTATAGCGGGATTCCAATAATATGCACCCTTAATGTAATTTTCCTTAAAAGAACCCGTATTTTGTTCTTTTTTTATTTCAGGCATTCCAAATTCAGAATATAAGTCAATAAACGAAGGATAAATATGTTTTCCATTTAAATCAATGATTACCGCATTGGAAGGAATGTCTTTTTCATTATTTGTAATTTTAATTATTTTATTTTCTTTGATAATTAAATGTGCGTTTTCAAGCGTGGTTTCATAATCCTGATGAATAACGGCATTCTTAAAAACATATACCGGCGATAAAGTATACGATGCTTCATTAGAGGGAAAAGTAATTTGTGCCAAACTTAAACTTGTATAAAATAAAATAAAAATTAAGAGTATTTTCTTCATAGATAAAATTTATTAAATTATGTTTTAAGATAAATAAAATTGATTAAAGATGTGGATTGATTTTAGTTTTAATAATAAAGGCATTAGGATAATCTGATTGAATTTTTTTCAAGATTTCGTGTGCTTCTAATTTGGTTCTAAAGTCCCCAACTACTAAAATAAAATTGGGCTGTACATAATCACCGTAAACAGGAATATCGGGATATTTTGTCTGAAAATCTGTTTTTACTTTTTCCATTTTACTTCTATTCACATCAAAAAAAATTTTTATTCGGTATCCATCGTATTGACCTTTTGTAAGTTGATTATATTGCTTCTTTTTTTGAATGAGTAAGGAGATATTGGCAGTATCTTTTTGCAAAATAGATTGAGAATACAACGACTTAAAACTAATCAAACACAAAATTAAAATAAGACGATAAAGCATTTTTTTGAGACAAATTTAATGAAAAAACATCGTAGCCATACAACACCGACAGATATTTCAAACTAT
>CAZNVL010000048.1:0-16643 GCA_964576565.1 uncultured Flavobacteriaceae bacterium
CGCAGGCCGGATGAAGGATTTCAATGGTCTGTTGTTTTTACCATTTTTGCCTTGATGGTCTTTGGATATTTTAAGAGTAAATTAACCGGTCAAAGAATTTTCAAAGGGATTCTGAAAACTACTTTTGTAGGGGTACTGGCTGCTTTTGCTGCCTATTTTATTGCCAAAGTATTTTAGTTAGGACATTTAAAATTTAATATTCTCTTAACATTAGCCAATCGCTTGTTCTTTAATTTTGTGCCAAAAAACGTATGAAAAAACTGAGTTGTATTATTGGGTCTTCTCTTATCTTGTTTGCCTGTGGTGGTAAAAAGGATTCTAATACCCTGACTGGCACTGTCAATATAGATGGTTCTTCTACGGTGTATCCTATTACAGAAGCGGTAGCCGAAGAGTTTAAAAAAGTGTATCCGGATGTAAAAGTGGCCGTTGCTTTATCCGGCACGGGTGGCGGATTTAAAAAATTTGTACGCGGTGAAACCGATATAAACGACGCTTCCCGGCCTATTACCAGATTTGAAGATAGCATTGCTAAAGCGAATGGAATTGAATATATTGAATTAGAAGTGGCGTACGATGGACTTGCGGTGGTGATAAATCCAAAAAACAATTGGTGCAAAGACATCAAAGTTTCTGAACTTAAGAAAATATGGGAGCCCGAAGCACAAGGTGTTATTACACATTGGAATCAGATTCGTCCGGAATGGCCGAATGAACCTTTGCATTTGTATGGTGCAGGAGTAGAGAGTGGTACGTATGATTATTTTACAGAAGTTATTGTTGGCAAAGCACATAGCAGCAGAGGTGATTATACGTCTTCAGAAGATGATAATGTGTTGGTGCAGGGTGTTTCATCGGATGTTAATGCTTTGGGGTTTTTTGGATATGCGTATTATGAAGAAAACAAAGATAAAATTAAATTGGTGGCCATTGATAATGGTAATGGTCCTGTATTACCATCTGTTGAAACTGTAAAAAATAAAACATATTCACCTTTATCCAGACCATTGTATATTTATATTAACAACAAAGCGGCTGAGCGAAAAGAAGTGCAGGAGTTTATTAATTTCTATTTAGAGAAAGTAAATGTATTGGTTAGTGAGGTGGGTTATATTCCTTTAAGTGATGAGGAATTACAATCTATAAAAAATAAATGGCAGGATTTTTTAAGTAAACACAAAAAATAGAAACTTTGTGTGGAGAGAAAGGATTATAGAGCGATTATTGCAATTGTCTGCGTTCATAAGTGTTCTGACAACATTGGGTATTCTTTATGTATTGATTTCAGAGTCCTTAGATTTTTTTAAAGAAGTTTCGGTAGTAGAATTTTTGACAGACACGCAATGGACGCCTTTATTTACTGAAAAACATTATGGTATCTTACCTTTATTATCAGGCACTCTGCTGACTTCTTTCATTGCTATATTAGTATCTGTTCCGATTGGTCTGACCATCGCCATTTTTTTGAATGAGTATGCACCTAAAAAATTAAGGAAAGTATTAAAACCTGTATTAGAAGTTCTGGCAGCTATACCCACTGTAGTGTATGGATACTTTGCATTAATGGTCATTACGCCGTTTTTGCAGATGTTTATTCCGAATTTATCGGGGTTTAATGCTTTATCGCCGGGTATTGTAATGGGTATAATGATTATTCCCTTAATAGCTTCTTTAAGTGAAGACGCTTTGTATGCTATTCCGTATAGTTTGAGAGAGGCGTCTTATGGAATGGGTGCAACAAAATTACAGACGGTTTTTAGAGTGCTGATTCCGTCTGCTTCTTCCGGAATAATTGTTTCCATTATTTTAGCCATATCAAGGGCTTTTGGAGAAACGATGATTGTGGCGATTGCAGCGGGTCAGCAGCCAAATTTTACCTTTAATCCATTGATACCTATTGAAACTATTACGACGTATATTGTTCAGGTGAGTTTGGGAGATGTCGTACAAGGTTCTGTTGAATATAAAACGATTTATGCAGCTGGAATTGCACTGTTTGTTTTGACATTTATTTTGAATAACATCAGTTATTTTGTGCGCAAAAAATATCAGAAATATCAATTATGATGCCATCAGATATTACATACAATCGATTAAAAGATAAATTTTTTCATTGGTATGGTCTTATTTGTACCTTGTCCGGTGTTTTTATTCTGGGGGTATTTTTATACACGATTTTGGTGGAAGGTGCCGATCGATTAAATATGCAGTTTTTTCTATCCTTACCTTCAAGGCGTCCTTCTAATGCGGGTATTTTAGTACCGTTGTTGGGCACATTATGGATAATGGTACTAACTACGGTCATTGCTGTTCCGATTGGTGTAGCGGCCGCCATTTATCTGGAAGAATATGGAAAGAAAAATCGGTTGGCTTCTTTTATAGAAGTCAATATAGCGAATCTGGCGGGTGTGCCGTCTATTCTATATGGGTTGTTGGCATTAGAAATTTTTGTGCGAATAATGGGGCTGGGCAGAAGTTTATTATCAGGGGCATTCACGTTGTCTTTACTGATATTACCTATAATCATTGTTTCAACACGGGAAGCGTTGAAAAGTGTTCCTAAAACGATTCGGGAAGCATCGTATGCTTTAGGTGCTACAAAGTGGAAAACTATTTGGAATGCGGTGTTGCCTTCAGCGGCAGGCGGCATATTAACCGGGGTGATTTTAGCCATTTCTCGTGCTATTGGTGAGACAGCGCCCTTGGTCGTGATTGGTGCAATGCTTTACATTACTACTGTTCCAACACATCCATTGGATGATTTTTCTGTTTTACCAATACAGATTTATAATTGGTTGTCGCGTCCGCAAAAAGGATTTATTGAGAATGCTACAGCGGCAATTATTGTACTTTTAGCGATTACCTTTTTACTTAACGGTATCGCTATTTACTTAAGAAATAAATGGCAAAGTAAAGTGAAATGGTGATCGTTTAAATAATAGGCATTATTTGAAATTTTAATGTATGAATCAAAATAGTACCAATACACCACTAAAAATTTCTGCTGAGGCAGTGCAGGTTTATTACGGGAATCATCATGTGATAAAAAATGTATCTTTAGATATTCGGTCCAATGAAGTGGTTGCTTTGATAGGTCCTTCGGGCTGTGGTAAATCTACTTTTCTTCGGTTGCTAAACAGGATGAATGATTTTATTGAAAGTTTTCGGATGGAGGGAAAAATTTTGATTGATAATGAAGATATTTATGATTCAACGATAAAGGTGGAAGCATTAAGAAAAAAAGTGGGAATGGTGTTTCAAAAGCCCAATCCTTTCCCTAAAAGTATTTATGAAAATGTAGTGTATGGATTGAAAATACAGGGTATTAAAGATAAGCGTAGATTAGATGCTGTGGTTGAAAAAACATTGCAGCAGGTGGGTATATGGGAGGAAGTAAAGGATAAACTGAATCAGTCGGCCTTGGCTTTATCGGGCGGACAGCAACAACGTGTTTGTATTGCAAGGACCTTGGCTGTGGAGCCGTCTGTTGTATTGATGGATGAACCCACATCGGCTTTAGATCCGATTTCTACAGCGACGATAGAGGAGTTAATCTATCAGTTGAAAAAAGATTATACGATTGTTATCGTAACACACAATATGCAACAAGCGGGAAGAGTCAGTGACCGAACGGCATTTTTTTATATGGGAGAATTGATTGAATATAATGACACGAGAGAGTTATTTACGAATCCTAAGATAGAATTGACACAAAAATACATCACAGGAAGATTTGGATAAGAAATGAATGATTTATTATATCTTTGATGATCAAACAAAAAGTAGAGTGTAACAGATAAAATAACTAATTATTAAATCCACACGTATGACGCATTTAGAAGAAGAGATTTTGAAAACAAGAACTGAAACTTTGAAAATGTTTCAGTTGGTAATTGAACAGGTAGATAATAGCTATAAAGCCATTTTCACAAAAGATGTGGCTTTGGCAATGTTTGTGAAAGACAAAGAAGAGCAAATCAATCGTATGGAATTAGAAATAGAAAAGCAAGTGGAAAATGTTTTTGCGTTGTTTAATCCGGTTGCAATTGATTTGAGATTTTTAATGTCTGTGTTAAGAATTATTTATAATCTTGAGCGCATTGGAGACAGCACGAAAGCGATTGCAAAATTTATTATTAAGAAAAAATATATTCTGGATGAGGCGGTTGTTAATACTATTAACCTGAATGAGATTTATGAATCGGCTTTTAAATCTGTATTGATAGCACGTGAAGCATTTGAGAAAGAAGATGTAAAACTGGCTTATCAGTTGGTAGAAAAAAATAGTGATATGGAAGAGTGGAGTGATGAGGCACAAATTAAAATTGCAAATTATATTCGTGAGAATCCTGATAAAACAGAGTATGGCTTGAGTTTATTGTCTTTATTGAGAAAAATTGAACGAATGCAGGATCAGGCGCGGAATATTGGCCGTGAAATTATTTTTTACTTAGAAGCCAAAATACTGAAACATCAGGGAAAAATATGATTGGAGTTTTGTTTCGTAGGGAAATAGGAAGGAGTTGGTTATACCATCAAGAGTAATTGGTTTTTATACATATCTAATAATTGTACGAACTTTTTAAGAATGCTATGTTAATAAGAATATACAACTGTAAATTTAATTGGTCAAAAGTTTTTCCAGTAGAGGTATAAAATCTTTATGTGGGATGTTGTAGTATAATTGTCCGTTGTTGGCTATAGAAACGGAGCCGGTTTGTTCACTTACCGAAATGGCAATAGCATCTGTTTGTTCGCTTATTCCGAGTGCAGCACGATGTCTGGTGCCAGCGTGCGAGGGTAGTTGCTCTGATTCGCTGACGGGCAGAATGCATTTGGCGGCTCTGATTATATTGTTTTTAATAATAACAGCGCCATCGTGCATCGGAGCGTTTTTGAAGAAAATACTTTCCAGCATATATTCGGTAACCGGCGCATTGATGGGCACACCCGATTGTTCGTATAAATTTAAATCGTCTTTTTGAGTGATGACGATGAGCGCACCTGTTTTATTTCTGCTCATATTATAACAGGCGTCCTGCAAGATATTTAATGGGATATTAGAGTTGGTGCTTTCGCTCCATGCTTCTTTAATTTTAAAGATACTATAGTGTTTTTTCCAGAATTGAGTAGAACCAATGAGTAATAAGAATTTTCTGATTTCCTGTTGAAAAATGATGATGACGGTGATGATGCCAACATTGATAAATTTTCCGACTATAGAACTTAAGAGTTTGAAGTCCAGGGCTGTTACAATGACCCAAACGATGTAAATTAAACCCAGTCCCCAAAATACTTTTAGGGCGGAAGTGCCACGAATAAGGTTGTAGAGTACATATAAAAGAATGGCTACTAAAACAATATCCAGTACATCACTCCAACCGATGTGTAATATGTTTTCATTCTCATGCATTAAATGGTGTTATGCTTTTACTTTCTTTTTTAGTTCTTCGTATAATTGATGAATAACGCCATCGGATAGTCCAATTTGAGGGACATATATTTTTTCAATATCTGCTGTTTTCATGGCAGTAAGATAAATTTTAGCAGCGGGCACAATGACATCTGCGCGGTCCGGTTTTAAACCAAGTAGTTTCATTCGTTCTTCATAGGTATAAGATTGAAGCATTTCGTAAAGGCCTTTGAGTTTGTTATAGCCTAATGATTTATTTTCTTTTTTTCCGCTCATTTTGTAGAGTTTATTGATGTTGCCACCGGAGCCGATGCCATAAATTGGATAAATCCCCTGAGTGTGTTTTTTTATCCATTGTTTCATTTCTTCCCAGGTTGTTTCTTCTACTTTTTGGTAAAGTAATCGCAAAGTGCCGATATTGAATGACTTAGAGGCAACGGCTTTATGCCTGTTATAGATAGTGATTTCAGTGCTTCCACCGCCTACATCAATATACATATATGCTTTATCGGGGTCTAAAATTTCTTCAATATGATTCGCAAAAATTAGGTTGGCTTCTGTTTTACCATCTAAAATTTCAATTTTAATATGGGATTCTTTTTCTAATATCTGAATAATTTCTTTTCCATTTAAGGCCTCTCGCATAGCACTGGTAGCCACTGCTTTATAGGCCTTTACCTGATAAGCAGTCATAATGTTATGGTATGCTTTCATAGCGTGTATGAGGCGTTGTATTTTTTCATCCGATATTTTACCTTGTAAAAACACATCTTCGCCTAATCGTATAGCAATACGAATCAGTTCTTCTTTGTGGAACAGGATTAAATTTTTATCTTCAAAAATCCGGGTTAATAATAAGCGTATGGCATTACTTCCAATGTCAATAGCGGCAAGCAGAGTGCCAAAATTTTTCTCATTGATAGAAGTGGTCATATTAAACTAAATTTAGTGTTGTTTTTATAGATATACTTTTCAGGTATTCGTACGTTTTGTCTTGTGCACGAATTATTTCTTCGGTGGCGGTGGGTTGTTTGTATTTATTGGTTTGATGTCTATCAATTATTCTTACTTTCTGATTGCCTTTTAGTTGAATGTTAATGAGGTCTTTGATTATTTTTTTTATTTTTTCATCGTATATGGGAGTGGCTACTTCGCTACGGTGGTCTAAGTTTCGGGTCATCCAATCGGCTGAAGAAATAAACACTTTTTCATTTCCTCCGTTATGAAAAATAAATATACGGGCGTGTTCAAGAAATTTATCTACAATGCTGTATGCTTTGATGTTGTCGCTATACCCCGGTAATTCAGTAACCAAAGAGCAGGCGCTACGAACGATTAGATGGATGTTGACGCCTGCCTGTGATGCCTGATACAGATGATTTATCATTTCTTTATCTACCAGATTGTTTAGTTTAAGGATGATTTCTCCTTTTAGTCCTTTTTTTACATTTTTAATTTCACGATATATTAAGTTAGTAAATTCTTTTCGCATTGTAAAAGGGGAAACGATTAAATGTTTGTAGTTACCGATTTTTAAGTTATTGCTGTAAAAATTAAAAACACTTTCTACATCTTTGCAAATTCCTTTGTGAGCTGTGAACAGAGAAATATCGGTATATATTTTTGCAGTTTTTTCGTTGAAGTTGCCGGTTCCTATGTGTGCAATTTTGAATGGTTGGTTTTTGTTTTTTCCTTCTATTAAAAATAATTTGGAATGTATTTTTAAACCGTGTATTCCGTAAATCACTTCGGCACCTTCTTCTTTCAATTTTTCTGCCCAATAGATATTATGTTCTTCATCAAATCGGGCTTGTAATTCTACAACGGCTGTTACTTTTTTTCCATTTTTTACCGCATTAATTAAAGCATTGGCAATTCTTGAGGATTCTGCTAAACGGTATAGTGTAATTTTGATAGAGTGTACGCGTGGATCAATAGATGCTTCTTGTAAAATTTTAATCAAATAGTTGTAAGAATGATACGGAAAGTGAAAAAGAATATCTTTTTTTAATACATAGTCAATAATTGGCGTGCTGAGTTCATCTAATTCAGGAATATTGAGTGGCGGCGGATTTTGAAAAGTCAGATGCTTTATACCCAAATCTGGGAAATTAATAAAATCTTTAAAATTATGATATCTTCCGCCCGGGATGACGCTGTCTTTAGTATTTGTCATTCCTAGTTTTTTCATAACAAATTGTAACATATCTTGCGGCATCTCTTTATCGTACACAAACCGAACCGGTTTTCCTTTTTGTCGATCTTTTAATCCTTTACTTACTTTTTCTAAAATACTTTCACTTAAATCATTATCAATTTCTAATTCTGCATCTCTTGTCAGTTTGATGTTGTACGCTCCAACACATTCTAATCCAAAGACAGAAAAAATTTCATTGATATTTAATCGGATAACATCGTCTAATAGCATAATGTATTTTTTGTCCCCTATCGCTGGCAAAATCACAAAGCGACTCAACACTTTGGTTGGTATTTCAATAAGTGCATATTTGGTTTGATGTGGAGGATGTATAGAACGAAGTTTAATGTACAAATATCCGTATTTATCTTTCAGAAAAGGAAAAGGTCTGCGTGGATCAATCAATATAGGGAATAAAGAAGGCATTACTTCGTTGTGAAAAAAAGTAGAGATGTATGGTTTGTGTTGTTGCAATACTTCTTTTTCATTGACAATAAAGATATTGTTTTCTTTTAACTCATCTAAAATCTGCAAATACAAGGCATCAAATTTTTGCTGTTGAGCCAACACTTTGTTTTGCAATTGTTTTAATAATACTTCCGGATCTTCGCCGTATATTTCAACTGCTCTATGTCCTAATTTAATAAGTCGCTTAACAGTGGCTACTCTTACACGATAAAATTCATCTCTGTTATTACTAAAAATTCCCAAAAACTTTAATCGTTCTAATAATGGATTTCTTTTGTCTTCGGCTTCCTGTAACACCCGTTCATTAAAAGAAAGCCAGCTAATTTCTCTGTTTATATGTGGAATAAAATTTTTTTTCATAACTATTTTGTTAAAGCCAATATCGCTCTGTTCAGTAGCAAAGTTACTGAAAGATTTTTGGAACTAAAAGGTATTCGGAAATTATAGAGGTGAATACGTTAAATCAGAGAGGAGTTTGTTAGATAAAGAAAAATTTATGTATCTTTTGATTACTTATTACAACAAGAGTTTTTCTTGCATTTGCGTTTGAAGGCCAACTTATAAATAAGATATGCCGCAGCAGCACCAACAATACCCAGTGTAATAATTTTATCAATCATAAGATTTATAGGGCTGTAACTTTTATCAGTTCTTTTATTTTTTTTGCTTTTTGTAAAGTCGTAGAAAGTGTTTTATCTGTAATGGTAATGTGTCCCATTTTTCTGTATGCTTTTACTTTCTTTTTTCCATACAAATGTGGATACACGCCGCTATACTTCAATATCTGTTCCATTCCTACATAGTGTGCATCCCCATCAAAACCTTCTGAACCCAATAAATTGAGCATTACCGCAGGTCGTAAAAGTGAAGTATCCCCTAATGGAAAATTCAATATGGCCCGCCAATGTTGTTCAAACTGAGAAGTAATACATGCTTCAATTGTGTGATGTCCCGAATTATGTACTCGTGGCGCCATTTCGTTCACCAGTAATTTCCCATCTTTCGTTACAAAATATTCTACTGCCAATAGACCTACCAATTGAAGTTGTTCTGCTATTTTTGCGGCAATTTTTTCTGCTTGTTCTTGTATTGTTTTAGACACACCGGCGGGACATATTAAATAATCTACCAGATGTGCTTGTGGATTAAATACACTTTCAACGGCAGGAAAGGTCTGTATTTCGCCCGATTTATTTCTGGCTACTATTACACTTATTTCTTTGTCAATATCCGCCATTCTTTCTAAAACACTTGGTTCGTCAAAGGCAATAGATAAATGCTGTTTATTATTTATTTTTTTCACGCCTTTTCCATCGTATCCGCCTTTTCTTGTTTTTTGAAAAAAAGGCATATAATCTATGTATTTTTCAATTTGTTGTTTGTTTTCAATTAAAAAAAAATCTGCTGTAGGAATGTTATGAGTTTGATAAAAAATTTTTTGTAATCCTTTATCCTGAATCATTTCAATAATCTCGGGCTGTGGATATACTTCTTTTCCTTCTTGTTGCAATTTTTTCAATGCTTCTACATTGACGTTTTCAATTTCAATAGTGATTAAGTCCAATTTTTTACCAAAATGATAAACATCGTCAAAGTTTTTAAAATCTCCATTCACAAAGTTTGAAGTAATGTTTTTACAAGGGGCATTCTTATCTGGATCTAAAACATATACATCCAATGAAAAGTCCATTGCTTTTTGCAAAAGCATTTTCCCCAATTGCCCTCCTCCGAGTATGCCAATTTTTTTTTGATGGAAGGATTTCATAATGCATTATTTCGGGTATTAAGGTACATTTTTTAATTTCATTATCGGATAGTTTTAAATTTATTTTTTTGAATATAAATTAAAATTGTATCCTTAAGTTGAGTGCTTGATATTTTTCTATATTTTCTTCCTAACTCAATTCCAATTTGATTGTTGTATAAATCCATTTGAATGCTGGCACTATCGGGAATGTCCTGAAATTCTGTTTTTCGTTTTTTAGAATAAATCTGCACATCGTCTTTTTCGTGAGCAATGCCTAATTTTATCAATTTCTTTGGCTTTATTTTTTGTGCAAAACAAGCCATAAAAAATCCGTGCCGAAAAGCATCTAATTTACCACCATTTTCAAGAGTATCTAATAATTTTTGCTGCTTTACTTCCTGATAAATCATTAAATTTTTTTTGTAAATGTGTTTCACTTTTATGGCCGCAATGGGATGAAAAAACGCCCAACGATATTGATATTTGCCTTTATTTTGAGTATAATAATTTTGTGTGTAAAATGCTAAAGCAATAACTAAAACAACTCCAAAGTCACTCTTCATCGCTTCAAGGTATTGAGACGCAAAAGCCCTACTAATTGGTCGTAATAATATCCTCTTGGCTGATGGTATACAAAAATGTAATAATCGTTTTCTGTTTGCCAGTAATTCCCTTCGGTTTCTGTTTCGTTACATTTTGTGTCATCGTCGTATTGTATAGAATAAATGTAATTGTAGTAACCTTGTTTCATATATAAAGTGCATTCATACGCTTTGGTGGTTTCGTTGTAGGTCATTTTATTTTCTTCGGTCAGTGCCCAATTATTAATTCTGCTTAAAATGTACACATTGCCTTTGCTGATAGGATAAGGATAAGAGAATTGAAAATGCACATACGCATAATCGGCTTCAATATCTGGATTAGACAAGCGGTCGTTGTTACGAATTAAAAAGTTACCGTTAATATCGTTTTGAAAAGCATATTTTTGTTTGTATCTTGGTTCGTCTTTTGTAAGATAAACGTGCCATTTACTATTCTCGTCTTTGAGGATGTTGGCGATGCGTTCTGTGTAAGTAAACAAAGTGCGAATATCAAAATAACGAAATTCGTTTGATCCTAAAAATGTGGTGCGGTCGTCTAATGTATATTGAAAACTATTACCTGTCATGAAGGTCGCTGGTATATTACTGACCATATTGTCTTTTCGAGCATTTTGCATCAGAAAAATTTTCATATCTGTAACGGGATTGGTTAAAGGATAATTTTTGGAACTGATCGTAAAATCAATGTGCTGACCACTGTATTGCAAATCATTGCCAATGGGTTGAGTAATTTGAGCCGCAATATCTACGACATTATTCAATACATAAAAACGTTTAGTGGCTACTATTTTAGATTTATCCGGCGTTTGATAAATGACTAACAGATAATTTCCTGCTTTGGTAAACTGCATATTAGCGGTTGGAAATTTTATATCGTAGTGTGTGTATTTTTGAAGTGTATTTTGAGAAAAAGCATAATTAAGGATATTCAGTTCAAAAAATCCGTTGATGTATTCAGAAGTCATCAAATCACTTGGCTTCCAGAAAGCGTCGCAATGAATAAAGTAAATGGAATAGTTTTTTACATCGGCGTCCAGGTCGTCAAAACTTAATTGTAATTGTTGATTAGGATCATTTAAATCTAAAACGGGCAAACCCATTTCAAAATCTGCCGGATGAAGGAAAACAGAGCGTATGTTTTTTTGATAAATAAAGTCATCGTAACGTATGTTTTGTGCCAAAAGTGTAACACTTAAAAAATGGAACAATACACACCAACGAAATCCAGACATTAGCTTGTGGATTTAAATAAAACTACTTTAGATTCTGTTTTTAATAATAATCGGCGAATGTTTTTGCGGTGCGTAATAATTAGTAAAATGGCTATCAAAATAGAATAAATGGTTAAGGTGCGTTGTTCATTATGCATAATTAAATGTAAAATAATAGGATAACTTACTCCTGCTAACATTGAACTCAATGAAACATAATGTGAGGAAAACAACACAATAAGAAAAACAATCAACGCAAGGGCGCAGGAAACAGGCGTAATAATAATAGTAGCCCCCAACAAAGTAGCCACTCCTTTTCCACCTCTAAATCCGGCAAACAATGGGAAAATATGCCCAAATACACAAGCAATAGCCAATCCAATTTCAATATCTACAAACTCATGAGTAGGCAAAGTGTCTTCAAATAAGTAAGCCAAACTCACCGCTGCACTACCTTTAAGAATATCTATTATCAAAACCACTATTCCCGGAATTTTTCCTAATACTCTGAAAGTATTGGTAGCACCTGCATTTCCGCTGCCGTGTTCACGAATATCTATTCCATAAAAATACTTGCCTATCCACACCGAAGTAGGAATAGAGCCCAATAAATATGCGGCAATTATCAATAAAAAAGTCGCCATTTAATTTTTCTATTTAATACTGGCAAATTACGAAAATAAAAATGAAATGAGCAATTATTTTTCAGGATAAATAACATAATTTCTGGGTGTTTCGTACAAGATTATTTGTAAATCCAGATGTTCAGCAATTTTTGGTCTTAATAGATTGTAAATTACAACAGCGATATTTTCAGCGGTGGGATTGAGATTTTTAAACTCTTCCAAATCCAAGTTTAAATTTTTGTGGTCAAATTTTTGATGGATTTCTTTTTTAATCAAATCACTCAATACATTCAAATCTATTACAAAACCTGTTGAAGAATCTATTTCACCAATCACTTTTACATGCAGTTCATAATTATGTCCGTGATAGTTTGGATTATTACATTTTCCAAAAACTTTTTGATTCGTTATTGCATCCCATGCAGGATTGTGTAAGCGATGGGCTGCACAAAAAGTAATTTTTTTTACAACAGATGTTTTCATCTAACACTTTAATGAAATTATAAAGATGCTCTTTTTTCCACAAAATCCCAGTTGATGACTTTCCAGAAATTTTCAATGTATTCGGATCGTTTGTTTTGATATTTCAAATAATAAGCATGCTCCCACACATCTATTCCTAATAAAGGCAAACCTCTCTCTTTTTCATCTACTACATCCATTAAAGGATTGTCTTGATTGGCAGTGGTTACAATTTTGAGATTATTTTTATTATCTTTTACAAGCCAACACCAGCCGCTACCAAAAAGTTTGAGAGATTTTTCTGAAAATTCTTTTTTGAAATTTTCAAAACTTCTAAAATGTTTATTTAAAACTTCTATAAATTTTTGAGAAGGCAGATTTTCTTTATTGTCTTTATTGCTTCTCAACATTTGCCAAAACAAAGTATGATTGTAATGTCCACCTCCATTATTCCGGATGGCTTTATCTAAAGTAGATACTTTTTTAAATAATTCAATTAAAGGGGCATTTTTGAAAGATTGATTTTCTAATGCTTTATTCAGATTATTCACATAGGTCTGATGGTGCTTGGTATGGTGAATTTCCATTGTTTGTTTGTCAATATAAGGTTCTATAGCATCATAGGCATAAGGTAATTTTGGCAAAGAATAAGGAAATTGATCGCTAAAATCATTGTCTATTAAGGCATTTGAGAGAGTTTCTTCGTTGTAATAAAATGAAGAATGATGACCAAATAACAAACCTGCTTTATTCAGCATCCAACCAAAACCAATTAAAGAAGTACTGATTAAAAATTGTCTTCTGTTTGTTTTCATAATAAAAAATTTTATAGTTCAATCAATAATTGATTTTTCTCTACTGCCGTTCCCTTTGTTACTGCCACTTTTTTGACAATGCCATCGTGTGGTGCTTTCAGAGCATTTTCCATTTTCATTGCTTCTAATATGAGTATTGTATCGCCTTTTTTTACGGCTTGTCCTTCGGAAACTAAAACATTTAGTACCAATCCGGGCATCGGGGCTTTGATGCTTTCTGTTTTTTTAGAAGATAACTTATCCATGCCCAATTGTTCAAGCAACAAATCAAACTTATCTTTAATTTGTAAGGATGTTCTTTTTCCATTAATTTTCAAAATTATCTTTTTTTCTTCAGGGAAAAATTTGAGTAACAAGATATTAAACGACTGATTGTTGTACCGCAAAAAATATTCGTAAGTATGTGTTTGTTGTATTTCAACAGAAAATGCCGTGTTATTAATTTTGCCAGTAATAATATTTTCGTTTAATTTTATTTCGTCAATTGTAATCACTTGCTGATTATCCAAATGGATTTGATACATAATTTTTTGGCGGATAAATTTAGACAATTATCCTTTATATGAAATAAAACGAAGAATGTACTATAAATAAAAAATGTTAAGTCAATACTTGATATGCTACAAAAGCCAATAAATACGCTGTACCGGTCATCATTACAAATTGTAACAACATCCATTTAATAGAATTCAATTCTCTATACACAATCACCATTGTACTGATACATTGCATCGCCAAAGCATAATAAATCAGCAATGAAACACAAGTAGCAGTAGAAAATACATATTCGCCATTATTTTTGCGGGCTTGTTGAATTTTATTCGTTAAAGTGATTACATTATCCTCCGATTCTGCAGAATACAAAGTAGCCATTGTGCCCACAAACACTTCTCTTGCAGCAAAAGATGTTACCAATGCAATCCCTATTTTCCAATCATATCCAAGCGGTGCAATGAAGGGTTCTATTTTTTTACCTAACATTCCTACATACGATTGTTCTAATAATTCTTTTTGATATTCTAATTGTTGTGATTTATCGTTTGAAAGTTGTGCATATTTTTTCTCCAGATTTTTTTGAATAGAAGGAAAAGTGTGCGTACTCAAATACCACAAAATAATTGAAATAGCCATGATGATTTTTCCAGCATCCATGATAAAAATCTTGACTTTATTCCATACGATAATAAATAAATTTTTCCAATAAGGCATTTTGTAAGATGGCAATTCAATGAAGAAAAAACTGCTTTGTTTTTGTTTCATTACTTTATGAAATAGCCACGCATACAATAACGCCATTGCTAATCCTAATAAATACATCCCTAATAACATTAAACCTTTTAAGTTTAAAAATCCAAATCTGGTATCATCTGGAAATAACAAACTGATTAACATTGTATAAACTGGCAATCGTGCCGAGCAACTCATAAAGGGCAAGATCATTATCGTAATCATTTTTTCTTTGACATTGGTGATGGTGCGAGTAGACAAAATGGATGGAACTGCACACGCTGTCCCGCTTACCAGTGGTATCAAAGATTTTCCACTTAATCCAAATTTATGAAAAATGCTATCTAATAAAAAACTAATTCTGGACATATATCCCGATTCTTCTAAAATTCCTATCATTAAAAACAACAAAGTAATTTGTGGCACAAACATCACCACTCCAGTAATTCCGGGAATAACACCATTCACAATCAAATCTGCCCACTCTGTGGTTGGTAAAAAGCGACTTATCCAATTTGAAAAATTACTCAATCCCCATTCAATCCATTGCATCGGATATTCGGCCACAAAAAAAAGTATCTGAAACGTAATGAATAAGGTTAAAAGTAAAAATACCAATCCCCATACTTTATGCGTAAGATAATAATCTATTTTGGATGAATGCGTTTGTATAAACGAATCTTTACGGATTGCCTTTGTAGAAATGTATTTAATTAATTGTTGTTTATATGACAAATCTTCTTCCACTACAGATGGATAGTTCAACTTCTCTTCACCAAAATTTTGAGAATGTTTAAGATAATAATTAATCCAATCCAGATAACTTATTGATTTGCCTTTGAAATCAGGTATTTTATGAAACATTCTTGCATCGTGAAAAATTGCATGAGTGGAAGAGATATTCTTTAATGCCGATTTTAGAACATTAACATTTTCTCGTATTCTGGCATTGGTTGTTATTATTGGAATGTTCAATATATCAGATAATGCCTTTGTATGAATAAGGACTTTCTTTTTTTGCGCTTCGTCAATCATATTTAGGACTAATACACAGGGCTTTTTTAGATCTAAAATTTGCAAAATCAACATTAAATTTTTTTGCAATTGGTCTGCATTAACCACTAAAATAATTCCGTCATAATTACCCTCTAAAATTTCCTGTATAGCAAGCCGTTCATCAATACTTTCAGAATAAAGCGAATAAATACCCGGCAAATCAATTACTTCAACTTTTTCATTATTCATTAAAAAAGTACCAATTGTTTTTTCAACAGTAACCCCTGAATAATTAGCCGTTCGCTGATGCAAACCTGTTAAACTATTAAAAAGCGTTGTTTTGCCTGTATTAGGAGAACCTACAAGTAAAAAACGCTTGAATGACGACATGATAAAATAATTAGACCGATTGAACTTCTATTATTTCCGCTACTTCTTTGCGAATCGCTATTTCAGCATCATTGGCCAATACTGCAATCATTGAACCAAACGGCGCTATTTTAGTTACAATAATTTCTTGATCAGTAAAAATACCTATTTGTCCTAAATAGTTTTTCAGATTAGAATCCTTGATGGATTTTATTATCAATCTTTCACCTGGATGGGCTCGTCCCAAAGTATAAGGAATGTTATTTTTCATCAAGCCCAAAGTTAATAAATGAAACATCGTTAAAAAAATACCCACTTTTAGGTATTTATCGTTTTTTTAAGGAGCGTAGGCAATAAGAATTTGAAAAATTTCATGTAACTTTGTAAAAAAATAAAAAATGAAAAAACTGATGTTTTTATTTCTAATAAGCACTAATTTAATATTTGCACAAAACCAATCTACACTTTCTCGTGAAGAAGAAGACAAACGTGCGAATACCCCTGTACCCT
>CAZNVL010000049.1:0-16348 GCA_964576565.1 uncultured Flavobacteriaceae bacterium
TTAAATACAAAACATAAAGAAAAGCAATAAAATATATTATTAACAAATAAGGTCTCAAAAAATAAAGATAAGTAAATAAAATGCCAGACACAAACAAATCCTTTTGTTCCATCTCTCCTGTACTTATTTTATAAATATAATAAACTAATATAATCGTTATGGAAGCAGAAATAGAATAAGGATGCAACACAAAATCTATTGTCACCCATATCGGCGAACACACATAAATTAATAAAAAAATTAATGAAACAACCTTCAAACAATCTAATTTTTTAAACAAGCTCCATAAATAAACTATAGAAATAATCTTTAAAACGATTTGAAACATACCGGACAAATACAAAGAAACATACGAATTAAAAAACATTCTGAAAAAACCATACGGAATAAATAACCCCGGTGGTCGCCCTGCATAAGGTTTCCCATAATAACTATAATCCCACTTTTCAGCAAAACTATCAAATGGATAAATAAACTCATCAATGTCAGCCGGCCAAAAAAATAAATTTTCGTACCGAACATAATGATAAATCCCAAGGATCATATAAAACACACTACTTCCTAATACAATTAAAACTTCTTCTTTCTGAATATAATTTTTTATCCTTCTAAAATTTATCATACTAGTTTTACTTATCCATTCCCCACTCCTTCACTGCTCTTCTCACTATCTCCTCACCATAAGCCAAGCCAGCCGTAGCCGCAGGCGAAGGTGAATTAATCACGTGCAAAACTCTTCCTTCCGGTACCATATAAAAATCATCTAACATATTCCCTTCTGCATCTAACGCCATTGCGCGTATTCCACAACGACTGGACACAATATCTTCCATCTTTAAATAAGGTATTAACTTTTGCAGACGCTTCAGGAAAAATCCTTTGCTGAACGCCCCACGATACTCATCTATTCCAAACTTCCAATGCTTCCAAAAAAACTTCCACGTCCCCTTAAACGAAAACGCTTCCCTCGTATCTTTCCAACTAAATGCCGTTTTTGAATACCCCTCTCTTGCAAACACAAACACCGCATTCGGACCGCATTCTATCCCACCGTGTATCATCCTCGTAAAATGCACCCCCAAAAAAGGGAACTGCGGATTAGGTACCGGATAAATTAAATTCTTCACTTTATATTGTGCTTCCGGCGTCAAATCATAATAATCTCCCCGAAATCCCACAATTGCTACTTTATTTTGTGTCACTTTTTTTCCTGCCAATCTATCGGCCTGCAAGCCCGCACAAACTATAACATTACTGGCTATTAATTCGCCTTTATTCGTTTCAATTCTCACTTTATCACTATCTTGCAAAATACCAGCCGTTTCCGTATTGAGCAATACTTTATTAAAAGCATTTTTCTGCGTCATCAATTCCGCCATCTTTCTCGCCGCCGCAGGAAAATCAATAATCCCGGTACACGGCACATAAATCGCCTGAATACCTTCACAATACGGTTCAATCTCCTTAATCTTTTTACCATCTATCATTTCAATACCCTCCACACCATTGGCCAGTCCGTTTTGAAACACCTTGTTCAATTGTGGCAACTCACTCTCCTGAGTAGCCACAATGATTTTCCCACACACATCGTGCGGAATTTTGTGCTCTTTTGCAAAAGCCACCAGTTCTCTTCTGCCTTTTACACAATTCACGGCTTTGTAACTACCCGGCTTATAGTAAATACCAGAATGTATGACACCAGAATTCCTTCCCGTTTGATGCTTCGCTAACTGCGCCTCTTTTTCTATCAGCACAATTTTTTTATTTGGATAAAATAACGACATCTTGTATGCCACTGCACATCCAATAATCCCGCCACCTACTATTGCTATATCAAATTGATCCATACATTCGAATTTATTTCACTTGCAAAGAAAGATTTAAACGCTCAATCAATTCATTTATTTCCAAAACAACCTGTTCTCCATTCTCCATTGACTTTAAGCTCAATTTATTCTGCTTCCACTCTTCTTCTCCCACAATCACTACATATTTAAATTGCTTTTTATTCGCATATTCCAGCATCTTTTTCATCTTATCAGATTGATGATAAATCTCCACACGAATGTTTTCTTTTCTCAATGTCTGTGCAATTTTCAACACATACGAAAGCACTGCATTTTCAAAATCAAAATACACTATCAACACATCTGCAGGACTAATAGAATTCAAATACTCTGGAAATAACTTTAACTCTTCCATCACATCATAAATCCGATCAATGCCAAAAGAAATTCCAACCCCACTCACACCCGGCAAATCAAAAATACTCGTCAAATCATCGTATCTGCCACCCCCTAAAATACTGGCAGTCAAACTGCCCGCCTGCGCCTTCGCTTCAAAAATCAAGCCCGTATAATAATTCAATCCCCTTGCCAAATTTAAATCCCATTCTAATTGAATGCTCAATTCATCTTGCGGTATCCATTCAAACACTTTTTCCAAATCCTCTATTGCTTTTTGAATATCCGGCTGTGTAATTGTTTTTAATTGATTCAATTTTTCCTGATTCGTTCCCTTTACCAACAAGCATTCAAAAAGTGTATTTATCTTCTTCTCTTCAATACCCAATTCACTCAATCCTCTCTTTACCTCATCTATTCCAATTTTTTCCAACTTATCTATCCACGTTATAATTTCATTGGCCAAAAAATTACAGCCCACATAATTAATAATCCCTGATAAAATTTTTCTGTGATTAATTTTCAAAACAACCGGCAACTTCAACTCTGAAAACACATCATTCATCAATAAAATCAGTTCTACTTCCATCAACAACGAAGAAGTGCCAACAATATCCGCATCGCATTGTACAAATTCTCTGTATCGTCCTTTTTGCGGTTTATCCGCTCTCCACACCGGCTGTATTTGATACCGCTTAAACGGAAAAGCAATCGTGTGTCTGTATTGAGAAACATATCTTGCAAAAGGTACCGTCAAATCATAACGCAAAGCCCGCTCTGTAATCCACTCACTATTATACGGTTTTTCCAACATCTTCTCAAACTCTGCACGCAATTTATCTTTTTCCTTACTCTCATTTAAACGAGAATTCAAAATCTTAAACAACAACTGATCGCCTTCTTCTCCATATTTTCCGGTCAGAGTAGATAAATTTTCTATGGCCGGTGTTTCAATTGGCACAAAACCATACCGCTCAAAATAGGTACGAATTGTATGAATGATATAATTTCTCTTTCTCACCTCTACCGGCGAAAAATCCCTCGTCCCTCGTGCATTCTGTGCTTTCATACCTTTTCCGTTTCCAGTTTCATTTCAAAACTACTCAGTTTTACAAACTCTTGAATACGTTGGTGTATTTGTATTTGAGTCAGTTTTTGCAAACCTTCCGTTCCAAATTTTTCTACTGTAAAACTCGCCATCGCCGACCCTACAATAATTGCTCTCTTCAAATTCTCAAACGACAAATCTTTTGTCCGCGCCAAATATCCAATCATTCCGCCGGCAAAACTATCGCCCGCTCCCGTCGGATCAAACACCTCTTCTAACGGCAAGGCCGGCGCAAAAAACACTTCACTATCTTTGAACAACAAAGCTCCGTGCTCGCCCTTTTTGATAATCAAAATTTTAGGTCCCATCTTCAAAATCTGCAAAGCCGCCTTTTTCAACGAATACGTATTCGTCAGCAACCTTGCCTCCTCATCATTAATCGTCAAAATATCCACTTCCTTCAATACTTTTAATAAGTCATCTAATGCTGTCTGCATCCAAAAATTCATCGTATCCATCATCACCAACTTTGGCCGCTGGTTCAATTGTTTCAACACCTTCATTTGTAACGAAGGCATTAAATTTCCCAACATCACAAACTCCGCATCCCTTGCCCTTTCTGGCACTATAGGATCAAAATCCGACAACACATTCAATTGCGTATCCAGTGTATCCCTTGAATTCATATCAATGTGATACTTTCCTTTCCAAAAAAACGACTTCTGCCCTTGTTTTACCTGTAATCCTGATAAATCCACGCCCTTTGACTTTAATAACTCCAAAAAATTCGGGTCGTAATCGTCTCCAATTACCGATACCAGATGAATGTTAGGATAATAATACGACGCTGCCAGAGAAATAAAACTTGCTGCCCCGCCTACTATTTTATCCGTCTTTCCAAATGGCGTTTCTATTGCATCATACGCCACCGTTCCTATGACCAACAAACTCATAATTTTTTTTGGCAAATGTATTATTTATTTCATTGGCTATAAAAATTTTGTTACATCTTAAAGAGAATAAATATTACCTTTTAATGACCAGTACTTTAAGCAGCTTTCAAAAAAAAATTGGAAAAGTTCACTTCGTTCATCGAACACCACCGCCTCCTGCGCGTAATTTTAAATTCAACCATTACATTTTTGAAAAAAAACAATTAAAAAATTAGCATCTTTGCACAATCCATAAAAATTTATCCAATATGAAATTGATATTTCCGGGCATTTTGTTAAGCATGATCTTATGCTTTTCTTCTTGTGGAAAGCCCGCAGAAACTAAAGAAGAATTTATTCAAAAAGGCATTATTATGAGCGACACCTTGCTAAAAAGTGTAGAGAATCAACTCAAAGATGCCGAATTGGCCGTTGACAGCGCTATTAAATCCGGTGCTTTTGTTCCGCCGCCACCCACCAATACAACTACACCCGGCACAACTACAAACCCTAATAATAGCTCTCAAAGCATGTCAAAATAAGGAGGACCTTTTCCAAAATCAACTTTTCCGGACCTTACAATATGTTTTAATCTTTCGTTACTACTCAACAAAAAAGCATAAGAGGACATTTTCTTTGGTGCTTTAGAGTAAAAATATAGTAGTGTATAATTAATAGTAAGAATGAAAAGTTACTCTCAGTAATTAAAAATTTTCCCGACAAGGTCGCAAAACAGAAAGAAATAGGGTAGATATGAGCCGTAACAATCTGCTTACTTTCATAATACTTCAATACCACATAAAGCAGAATACCTATCTTGTTATCTAACCTAAAAACTATCTGATTTTGTAAAGGTTTCAGAGTAATTGTTCAGGCATTCCTGAATTTGAAAAATTAAAGATATTTTGATAATAAAAAAGCATACGTGGGAAATACACATCATTTCTCACTGCTGAGCAGCTATTTTAATCCTTTCTTCAACTCGTAAAAATACTCGTAAAAAAATGGTATGGTTTCTATGCCTTTGAAAAAGTTGAATAAGCCGTAATGTTCATTAGGAGAATGTAAAGCATCGGTGTCCAAACCAAAGCCCATCAATATGCTGTCTAATCCTAACTCCTTTTTAAAAAGCGCCACAATAGGAATACTTCCTCCGCCACGGGTTGGAATGGGCTTTTTACCAAAGGTTTTTTCCATTGCTTTGGAGGCGGCCTGAAAGCCATCGGATTGAATCGACACCACCACTGGTTCTCCCCCATGATGTGCTGTAACCTTCACCTGAACACAAGGCGGCGCAATGCTTTCAAAGTAATTTTGAAACAATCTGGAAATTTTATCAGACGATTGATTGGGCACCAATCGCATACTGATCTTAGCATACGCTTTGGAAGGAAGCACTGTTTTAGCCCCCTCACCAGTATAGCCCCCCCAAATTCCATTCACATCCAGCGTAGGACGAATACCTGTTCGTTCTAAAACCGTATAGCCCTTCTCTCCCCACACGGCACGTATGCCCAACTCTTTTTTATAGGACTCTTCATCAAAGGGGGCTTGATTCAAAGCATTTCGCTCTTCTTTACTCAATTCTACCACATCGTCATAAAAACCGGGAATGGTAATATGATTGTTTTCATCGTGGCAGGAGGCGATCATTTTGCATAAAATATTAATGGGATTAGCCACTGCTCCGCCGTACACACCCGAGTGTAAATCTCTGTTAGGACCAGTTACCTCCACTTCCATATATGCTAAGCCCCTTAATCCTACATCAATGGAAGGGGTTTCGTTGCTGAGTATGGAAGTGTCAGAAATCAAAATGACATCACCCATCAGTCGCTGTTTGTTGGCTTTTATCCAATCTGCCAGATGTGCAGAGCCAATTTCTTCTTCACCTTCAATCATAAATTTTACATTACATTTTAGCAGATGAAGGGCATTCATCAACTCTAATGCTTTGATGTGCATCAAAACCTGACCTTTGTCATCACAGGCACCACGCGCAAAGACAGCACCGTTTGGATGAAGTTCTGTTGTTTTTACAACCGGTTCAAAAGGAGGCGAATGCCAGAGCTCAAGCGGATCAGCTGGCTGCACATCGTAATGACCATATACAAGAATCGTGGGCGCCGCAGCATCTATAATTTTTTCAGCATACACAACAGGATGACCCGCTGTAGGGCAAATTTCTGCTTTGTCTACACCAGCATTCAGCAATAGTTCTTTTATTTTTTCTGCTGCCCGACCTACTTCTTCTTTGTATTTGGGATCGGCACTGACAGAAGGTATTCGCAACAACTCTTTTAATTCTTCTAACCATTTGTCTTTATGCTGTTCAATAAAATTCAGCACGTTTTGATGAATCATATCCTATAATTTTGCCCAAATATACTGGTAAAAATTAAAATCACGAATGTATAAAAATAATTCAGAAGGATGCCACTCAAAAAAACTAACTTTGCACTGAAAATTCCGAAAGCGTATGCATTTTTCACCCAGGGAGATTTTTTTCAGAAACATTGCTCAAACCTCCCCCACGCCTATAGGACTTGAAATTAACAGAGCCGAAGCCGTATATGTGTATGACACGAACGGGAAAAAATATCTGGATTTTATCAGCGGGATTGCTGTGAGCAATGTAGGCCATCAGCATCCTGAAGTAAAAGAAGCCATTGTCAATCAGCTCAACCAATACGCACACATAATGGTGTATGGTGAAACCATTCAACACCCACAAACCGAATACGCCCGCTTACTCACTCAGCAGTTGCCATCAACATTAGATTGTATTTACTTTGTCAATTCCGGAGCAGAAGCAATAGAAGGGGCTATGAAACTGGTGAAAGGATTCACACAACGACCCGAAATTATCGCGTTTGAAAATGCGTATCATGGAAGTACACAAGGTGCTTTGAGTATAATGGGAAATGAGTGGCTGAAAAGCAAGTATCGTCCGCTTCTTCCCGGAATCAAAATTTTAAAGTGGATGGACGATGCCGTTTTGGAAGAAATTACAAGGAATACAGCCGCTGTCTTTGTAGAGCCCATCAGAGCAGAAGCAGGGGTGCAAATACCAGATGCACGGTTTATGCGGAACTTGCATCAACGGTGTAAAGAAACCGGTACACTTCTTGTGTTCGATGAAATTCAAACCGGCTTTGGAAGAACCGGTAAATTGTTTGCCTTCGAACATTTTGGTATTGTTCCGGATGTTCTGGTTGTGGGGAAAGCCATGGGCGGCGGCTTGCCAATAGGTGCATTCATAGCACACCATTCTGTTATGCAGGTATTTACACAACAGCCCTTAGGGCATTTAACTACTTTTGGCGGAAACGCCATTTGTGTCGCATCGGCATTAGCCAGTTTAAAAATCCTCTTAAAAGAAAATCTGATAAATGCTGCCTGCCAAATAGAAGATGTATTACGAAGTCAACTTCAACATCCATCCATAAAAGCATTACGGGTAAAAGGCGCCATGGCAGCCATACAATTAGAAAGCACAGAAAAAGTAATTAAAACGATAGAAATCGCCTTGCGAAAAGGGGTAATTGTAGATTGGTTTTTATTTGCACCGGATTGCATTCGCATTGCCCCCCCCTTAGTCATAAATGAAAGTGAATTAAAACAAGGCATAGACATACTGATTGAATGTTTGAAGGATGTGTAAATTAAAATACATATTGTTATCTTGTTGTATCGTATGGTGTGGCATAAAGTCATTTCATGCCCAGGTGGCGTATAGCACCGATAGTCGCTACTTTTTAAAACCTTCCCCTTATTATTTTTTAGGCGATACCAATTTGCAGAAGTTTCAATACCCTGATACCAATATCCTGCATTTCCAATATGCTTTACCGTTTTATTTCAATGGACAGGTCGGCACAGCACAGCCAGATTATTTACTGCAAAATACGGATGTTGAAATAGGTAACCGCGTGCTAACTACGTATTATCCGGATGTTGTAAAACTAAAGGACTTTGACGCATGGCGTACGAAAGGTTTTTTTTCAAAAATAGAAGGTATTGCCGGAAGTAAAGATGAACAGCATTTCAGAGCATTTTTCACATCACCAATACAACAACACCAGCAGATTAATTTTTATATCAGAAGAAGTACGAATACCGGCTTTTATCAAAATCAAAAAGGAAGCATAACAACTCTGTGTACCGATTATCATTTTTATGGGAAACATCGTTGGACGATGGATGCCCGTTTGGTAGTGAATGTTTTAAAACATCAGGAAAACGGTGGTATAGTAAACGATACTCTGGCTTACAAGGATTTATTTTTAGATAAAATTTTAATCCCTGTTTCGCTTTCGGATGCTAAAAAAAATTACCAATACCATGCTGCAGAATATAGTATTCATTATTTAATAGGGAAAGACACCTTGCAGCCCCAATCCTTGTCTTTATCTATTCGTGGAAGTCAGGAACTATTTCAATACTCTGATTATAATCCCTTATCAGGTTATTATAATTTTATTTTTTTAGACACTGTCCGAACCAACGATAGTTTAAAGAACCGTAGGTTGGAAATTCCTGTTTTTTATTCCTTCCGATTTAAACACAGTATCGTACAACTTTCCTACAAATATCAACGCAATGCCGTGTACCTGCATGTTGATAGTATTTTTCAAAATCATTTTGTAGAAGGGAAAACAGACAAGTGGTTTCAATTCTTTAATACACAAGGGCACAGTGGCACAGAGATAAAGTATATATTGAGCGGCACTCAGAAAAATAATTTTTATTCTAAAGTATTTACAAACCTTTGCTACAAAAAATGGGGCTTAGAATTGGCTACATCTGTGTATCAACAATCGCCTTCTTTTCAACAAAATTTCTGGTATAGCAATCATTTTATCTGGTACAATCGTTTTAAAAACATTTTGAGTTCTTCCTTACATTTTACGCTCTCGTATGATCGTTATTTGCGTTTCTCATACAAGGTATGGGATATACAGAATTTTGTTTATTTTCAGGACAATTACCCTTCGCAGTACACCACTCATTTATTCATTCATCAAGGGCAGTTGAATGTGAATGTTCTTTTCTGGAAGCATTTGGGTATAAAGACCAATTATTACTTTCAATGGAAAAGCGCTGATGTCATCGCACTTCCTCATCATTTTCTCAATGCAGATTTGTTTTATCAGGGGAAGTGGTTTAATCAGAATCTTTTAGTCAATACTGGTATTCAGCTTATTTCTGCTATCGATTATTTTGATACTTACCAATATAATCCAGCCACCGGGATTTATAGCGTGATGAATAAAAATTTTCAGGCCGGGAATTATCCACAAGTGGGTATTTATTTTTCCGGCCGCATTAAGCCCGTGAATTTTTTTATCCGCATGGATAATATTTTCTCAGGTGTTGTTGGGCAAGCATATTATTATCTGCCGCATTATATGATGCCGGATCGTGCTTTTAGAATGGGGATCAGCTGGATGTTTTTTGATTGACCATTGAAATGGGAACGGAGTTTTTTTAAATAAGGAATGGTGGTTTAATGATTCACTTCCAATACTTCGTAACATTTAATGTTTCCGACAGTACCAATAAGTTCGGCGTTAATATCTACAAGTCCTATCTGTTTGATTTGCTCTTTGGTGAGTGGTTGGCGAATGTACCATTTGTCTTCGTCGGTCATAATATCAATGCCTTTACCACCGATTATTTGATTCAGTTGTTTTTGAGTCAAAAATAATATGCCTTTTTCTTCTTCTTCTGTTTCGGTTATTAAAATTTCGCCGTACATTTTTAATTTAGGCACGTCGGGTTTGTATTTAAATGGTAATTCTTCGGTATTTTGTTCAATGTAATCAATGTTGATTAAATGTATTTCATGCATGGTTTTAGATTTTGATTAAAAGTAACCTTTCATTTTTATGCCTAATTGAATTTTTTCCAATGCTGTAATATAGGCCGCTATACGCATAGATGTTTTATGTTTTTGGGCATTGTTCCATACTTTTTCAAAAGCCACCTTCATTTTTTCATCGTGTTTTTGATTTACTTCTTCTTCTGTCCAATAATAGCCCATTTTATTTTGCACCCACTCAAAATAAGAAACAGTAACTCCACCACTATTGGCTAAAATATCGGGCACTACAATAATACCTTTATCGTTCAATATTGGATCTGCTTCAGGATAAGTAGGTCCATTAGCGCCTTCTACAATAATTTTACAGTGGACATTTTCTGCAATGGTGGGGGATATAACGTTCTGCAAAGCAGCCGGAACAAGCACATCGCATTTTAAGGTTAATAATTCTTCATTGGTAATTTTGTTTGCTTTAGAATACCCTTCTAAGGAGCGATTATTTTTAGCCACATAATTTAAAGCATCTTTTATATCAATACCTTTTTCGTCGTAATATCCTCCTGATGCATCGGATATCGCTATTATCTTTATACCTTGCTCTGCCAGTAAGCGAGCTGCATGAGAGCCCACATTTCCAAAACCCTGCACTACAGCAGTGGCTTGTTGGGGATTGATATGGAGTTTGGCTAATGCTTGCAAGGTATTTACCATAACTCCTCTTCCGGTGGCGGCTTCTCTTCCTAAGGAGCCGCCTAATCCGACAGGTTTTCCGGTAATAACACCCGGGCTATCTTCTCCTGTGATTTTATTATATTCATCTAAGATCCATGCCATTTCTCTGGCAGAGGTGCCCATATCGGGTGCAGGAACATCTTTATTGACCCCAAAAATATCTTTCATTGCTTTGGCATAAGCACGGGATAAACGTTCTAATTCTCCTTCGCTCATTTTTCTGGGGTCACATTTTATGCCGCCTTTTGCACCGCCATAAGGTAAATCGGCGACTGCACATTTGAATGTCATCCACGCCGCTAATGCCTTTACTTCATCTTCATTCACATCCATGGCATAACGAATGCCTCCTTTGGAGGGGCCAAGATGAGTGCTGTGAATGACTCTATATCCTTCAAACACCTGAACCTTTCCATTATCCAAAGTAATAGGTAAACTGACTTTTACCTCTTTTTGTGGGTGTCTTAATACTTCTGTAATGGTTTCAGGTAATTTAATAAACTGTGCCGCTACATTTAAGCGTGCCAATACCGCTTCATACATGCTTTCATGAGCGGCTTGAGTAGTAGTACTCATAATACAAAAAATTTTATTGTGCAAATTAACATTAAATAATTGGGATTATCAAAAACTAATTCAATTTGTTTTAAATTAGGATATAATTTTTATAGAATAATTGTATGGTTATCTTTGCCCTTATTTTAATTTCTATAATTATGAATGTATTGTTTGTTCTTTGTCTTCTTCTTTTATTTTCTTATATTCTTGAGTTGACTAATCAAAAAGTTCGTATTCCTTCTGTAATGTTTTTGATAGCCACTGGTTTAGGTTTAAAGGAACTAATGCTAAGGTTTTATCCTGAATTTTACAGGGTTTTTGATGTCAATGTCTTATTACCTTCAGTTGGTACGATAGGGTTAATTTTAATTGTATTGGAAGGATCTATTGAACTGGAATTAAATAGAGAAAAGTTGAATATAGTTTGGAAATCTGCACTGATAGCTTTTTTGTCCATCTTATTGACTACTTTATTTCTTTCGTTTCTGGTTCTTACACTTTTTAGGTTGGATATGGATTTAAGAGCAGTATTTTTGAATATCGCCCCTTTGAGTATCATTAGCAGTGCGATTGCCATTCCCTCTGTTCGGTTGATGTCTAAACATATTAAAGAGTTTGTTATTTATGAAAGCAGTTGGAGTGATATTATAGGTGTAATTGTTTTCAATTTTTTTCTTGTTAATACTTCTATCCGTTTTTCTAATGTGTTTTATTTTATTTATGAAACATTTATTATGTTGTTAATTTCTATAGGAGTATCGATTGGTTTATCTTTGTTTTTGAGCAAAATTCATCACCGCATAAAGTTCATTCCTATTATTATTGTCATTGTGTTGGTGTATCTTTTTTCAAAAATGTATCATTTACCGTCTTTACTTTTGATATTGGTTTTTGGATTAACTTTAAAGAACTTTGAAAAGCTCTTGCACTTTGAAGTAAGTAAAAAATGGGTAGAATATTTTCAGCCCAATAATTTAAACCGAGAACTTAAAAAGTTTGAAGATATTGTAAATGAAGGGGTATTTTTAATTAAAACGATATTTTTCTTTTTATTTGGATACTCCTTAAACCTACAAGATATTGTTAATATCAGGAGCTTAGAAATTTCCGGCCTAATTATTTTGATCATCTATGCAGTTCGCTGTATATTGCTCTGGATATTTCATTTAAACCTTAATCCTATTGTGTTTTTTGCCCCACGCGGGCTTATTTCTATTTTGTTGTTTCTTTCCATTCCACAAAACGTAAGGATGGAACTTATTAGTAATTCGGTGCTTGTGCAAGTTGTTCTGATAACAACGTTTTTACTGATGGGAGGAAGTTTTTTGCATAAAAAAACCCCTTCTTAGGAAGGGGTTTTTATGAACGGACGAAAAACGTCACTTATTAATGTTGACCTTCTGCATTATTACCTGCAGGGGCAGAGCTCTGTGCTGAAGTATCTGCAGGGGCAGATGTTCCCTCATTGGTGGTTTGTTCAGTAGTAGTTTGTTCAGTAGTTGTTTGCTCGGTAGTAGTTTGTTCTGTTGTTGTTTCTTCTTGCTTTTCAGCGTTGCTGCAAGCGTAGAAAGCGGTCATGCCGCCGATGGCTAAAAGTGCGATTACTTTTTTCATGGTTTTTGTTTTTTAGGTTTTGACATTTATTCTCTTTTCTCATAAAAGGTAAACTGTTTTTTTTATTTTTTCTTCTAAACAACTGACAATCAGCAATTTAAATTTTAATTTGTTGGCTTTCCTTTATTTTTAGTGTTCTTTTATTTCACTTTAAAGGTTACCTTTGTCGCTTTAATGGTATTAATGAATCATTCAATGCTTTATTCTGACATAGATTTTATTAACGGCATCAAAAACAATGATGAAAAACTATTAAAAGCATTGTATCAACATTACTATCGGATGATCAGACATTACATATTGAGCAACAGCGGCACTGAAATGGATGTAAAAGATGTTTATCACGAAACACTTTTAATCACTATCCGGACGATTCAAAAAGAAGATTTTATTCTTACTTCTTCCTTATCTACTTTTATTTATGCTATCTCAAAGCGGCTTTGGCTCAAACATCTGAATAAAAATAAGCCCTTTTTATCGGCCTACGATTCTGTAGAACCTGCCGAAGAAGATTTTGAAAAACTATTAGATGAAAATATACAAAAAGAAAACAACATCCGGAAAATTCAAATAGCTCTTCAGCAAATAGGTGGTAATTGTTATGAGTTATTAAAACTTTTCTATTACCAACATATTCCCATGGATACAATTGCTCAAAAACTTGGATACAACAATGCAGATGTAGCCAAATCTCAAAAGTATAAATGCCTGCAAAAACTCAAAAAAATATTTTTTGAACTATCGGATACTCTTCCATTAAACCCTACACACTATGAATCCGCAAATGACTGATTGGTTTGATAAATACCTTAATAAACAAATGAATAAAGAAGAAGTAAAAGCATTTCAGGATGCTTTACAGCAAGATGCTCAATTACAATCTGATTTTGAAAATTATAAACTTTTGATTCAATCGTTTCAGGATTATCACCAAAAAAAAGAATTAGAGCACCAGTTTAATGAGTGGTATATTGAAGAAAATAAAAACAAAGTGCTTCCTACGCGTAAATTATGGTGGTCTGTGTCATATATTGCAGCATCGGTGGCATTGTTTGTAACATTATCCGGGATATGGTTGTATGAAACACTAAAAAACGAAACTAAAAAGCAGGGGAAAGAGATTACTTACCTGAAAAAAGAACTTAAACAAATTCAAAATCAACAGAAAAAAATTGTCCGGAATTTTCAGGAAATTCAACAAAAAAAATATGCCCCGGCTAACAGCCAATCGACCGGTTTTTTAATAGCCCCCCATTACATCCTGACAACTTTTCACTCTGTTCAATCGGCTGATTCTGTGTTTGTAGAAAATGATAAATTTTCCCGTACAGAAGCCAAAGTCGTTTATGCGAATCCAGAATTTGAGGTCGCTCTGCTTTATGTGCCATCGTTCCATCACCATAGCAATATCCACCTGTATAATAAAGCAGCAGAGATTGGAAATTCTGTTTTTACATTGGGGTACCCTACTTCACAAATGGTGTACAATGAAGGTTACATCAGTGCTCTCAACGGATACGAAGGTGACACAGCTTTTTATCAGGTGACACTGCCACTTAATCCCGGCAACAGCGGAGGTCCTTTATTTGACAGTAAAGGTAATTTAATTGGTATGATTGTCAGCAAAAATACCAGTATGGAAGGTGTTGCCTTTGCGCTTAAATCTACAACACTCTATTCTCTTAAAGATTCTTTACCTTCTGATTCTATTAAAATGATTTGGAGTAATGCATTTAAAAAACATCCTTCCAATAGAAATAGATTGGAAAAACAACAAATTATTCAAAAACACCAACCTTTTGTCTTCAAAATTTATGTCTATCAAAAATCTATTTAAGCTGTCTTTCTTAAAGATGCTGCACATAAACGATTAATTCAGTTGGCACAATTGTTGTAAAATAGGACATTCAATATCTTTTTAACCATAAAATAATTATGGAAAACATTCCTTCCAAACACTACTGTGGCTTTGTCAACATCATTGGATGCCCGAATGCCGGCAAATCAACGCTTATCAATGCTATTATGGGCTTTAAATTAAATATTGTAAGCCCTAAAGCCCAAACGACACGACACCGCATACTAGCCCTTTACAATGAGCCCCACTATCAAATTATTTTTTCAGACACGCCGGGTATTATCCAAAAACCCTCTTATGAATTGCACCAAAAAATGCTTCAATATATAGACCAAACATTTGAAGATGCAGATATGATGTTACTGCTAATAGACGCACACAAACCCTGCGATATTCCTGCGGAGTACATTGAACGACTTAAAGTATGCAATTTTCCGGTATTTGTTGTCATCAATAAAATAGATCTTGTCAGTGAAGAACAAATCAAACTATTAGAAAACGAATGGAAAACTCTCTTGCCAAACGCTATCGTCAAAAAGATATCGGCTCTCAATCAAACAGGAATACAAGAACTAATGGATGCAATCAAATCCTTCTTAAAAGAAGGCCCACCATTCTACAACAAAGACGATATTACCGATAAAACAGAACGATTTATTGCAAGTGAAATCATACGAGAAAAAATATTACTTCTTTACAAAGAAGAAGTACCGTATGCGGCAGAAGTCATCGTTAATTCTTTCAAAGAAGATGATAAAATGATTCGCATTCAGGCCGACATCATTGTAGAACGTGAAACTCAAAAAATGATCCTCATTGGTGAAAAAGGTAAAGCCATTAAACAATTGGGCATAGCCGCCAGAAAAGAATTAGAAGCATTTTTCAAAAAACAAATTTACTTAGAACTCTATGTAAAAGTAGAAAAAAACTGGAGAAATAACAAACTCAAATTAAATCGCTTTGGATACAGAGATGTGGAATAATGCTTACCATTCACCTTGCTTTCTCTCTCCTGCAATCTTTTTAAACTGAATAATAGAAAGGATTGGATATTATCTTTTTGTTTGTTGAGAATGACGTTTCATTTGTGCATTCAATTCTTCGATTTTTTTGTCTTTCATTTCTAATAATTGTTTTTGCATCTGAATAATTTCATCTTTGGCTTGAATTAAATTTTGAATAATCAGATGGTCATTGTTGAAACTATTGTGTGTGTTTTGGATATTGGATAATGGGCTGTTGTGAATGTGAACGGGATTGTGAGAGGCAAAAAAATGACTCACCGGTATTTTATAAAAATCACATACTTTCTGAATGAATTTGAGAGAGAAATTCCGTTGTCCCCGTTCTAAAAGAGAATATTGCTGTTGAGACATATTCAAAGCCCGTGCTATTTCTTCTTGCTTTACATTATATGCTTTACGCAGTTCGAATAATTTTTGTGCTAACAAACGATTTAACTCTTCCATAAATGTTGTTTTTTACAACGGCTAAAAGTATGTAAAAATCTATTAAAAATAAAAATTTATTGTAAAAAATTGTAGTAAATACAACAAATTGTTGTAATTTACAACTTGACGGAAAGGAAGGAGGTGG
>CAZNVL010000050.1:0-16341 GCA_964576565.1 uncultured Flavobacteriaceae bacterium
TATTCACAGTACATTGACAATTTGGTAAGATAGTTGTAACGAGTGGTTAAGGAAGTCGTTAAGGGCACAAGGGGGATGCCTTGGCTATCGGAGGCGAGGAAGGACGTGATAAGCTGCGATAAGCTGCGGGGACTGGCAAATACGGGGTGATCCGCAGATGTCCGAATGGGGAAACCCCTCTTGCGAGAGCAAGAGATCCCAAGGAAACTTGGGAGGCGAACCTGGGGAACTGAAACATCTAAGTACCCAGAGGAGAAGAAAACAAACGTGATTCCCTGAGTAGTGGCGAGCGAAAGGGGAAGAGCCCAAACCATTCTAATTTCGGTTAGGATGGGGTAGTAGGACTGCATAGAGCACTCGGAAAGATAGGAGAAGTTGCCTGGAACGGCACACCATAGAAGGTGAAAGTCCTGTATTCAAAATCTGGAAGAGGCGAGCAGTATCCTGAGTAAGGCGGGGTTGGAGACGCCCTGTCTGAATCTGCCGGCACCATCCGGTAAGGCTAAATACTCCCGATAGACCGATAGTGGACTAGTACCGTGAGGGAAAGGTGAAAAGTACCCCGAACAGGGGAGTGAAAAAGTACCTGAAACCTTGTGCTTACAAGCGGTCGGAGCTCTTCCTTTCAGGGAAGAGTGACGGCGTGCCTTTTGCATAATGAGCCTACGAGTTGCGTTTCACTGGCGAGGTTAACCCTTCCGTTTTGCGGAAGGGGAAGCCGAAGCGAAAGCGAGTCCGAACAGGGCGATGAGTCAGTGGAAGCAGACGCGAAACCTAGTGATCTACCCTTGGCCAGGGTGAAGTTCCGGTAACACGGGATGGAGGCCCGAACTGGTAAGCGTTGAAAAGCTTTCGGATGAGCGGAGGGTAGGGGTGAAAGGCTAATCAAACTGGGAAATAGCTCGTACTCCCCGAAATGCCTTTTGGGGCAGCGTGGGGTGATGTTACAGGGAGGTAGAGCACTGATTGGATGCGGGGGAGGCGACTCCTACCAAGTCCAGCCAAACTCCGAATGCCCTGTAATTAACCCTGCAGTGAGCCCGTGGGTGATAAGGCCCATGGACGAGAGAGGGAGAACTCAGACCATCGGCTAAGGTCCCCAAATGTAGGTTAAGTTGTTATAACGAGGTCTATCTGCATAGACAGCCAGGATGTTTGCTTGGAAGCAGCCATTCATCTAAAGAGTGCGTAACAGCTCACTGGTCGAGCGGATGGGCGTGGTTGATACTCGGGCATTAAATCTACTACCGAAGCTGTGGTTTTCTATCGAATGATAGAAGAGGTAGGGGAGCATTCCAAGGGCGTAGAAGCGCCTTCGTGAGGAGGTGTGGAGCGCTTGGAAGAGCAAATGTAGGCATAAGTAACGATAATTCTGGTGAGAAACCAGGACGCCGAAAGCCTAAGGTTTCCTGAACAACGATAATCGGTTCAGGGTTAGTCGGGGCCTAAGGGAAACCCGTTGTAGTGACGGGGCACTTGATGGACAACTGGTTAATATTCCAGTACTCTGTCTTACTGCGAAGGGGTGACGGAAGAGCGTAAGCACCGCCCTGTGACGGCATACAGGGTTAAAGCCGGTAGGTAAATCTCTTACAGGCAAATCCGTAAGAGATGCCGAAAAGCGATAGTACACTGACCCTTCGGGGAAGGTGATAGTGTGCCCAAGCCGATTCCCGAGAAAAACCTCTCAGCTTCAGGTAAGATAGACCCGTACCGTAAACCGACACAGGTAGGCAAGTAGAATATACTAAGGCGCTCGGGTGAGCCGTGGCTAAGGAACTAGGCAAATTGACCCCGTAACTTCGGGAGAAGGGGTTCCCCGACTTATGTCGGGGACGCAGAGAAATGGGAGCGGCGACTGTTTAACAAAAACACAGGGCTTTGCTAAATCGTAAGATGATGTATAAGGCCTGACACCTGCCCGGTGCTGGAAGGTTAAAGAGAGGTGTTATTCCGATTTATCGGGAGAAGCACCGAACTGAAGCCCCAGTAAACGGCGGCCGTAACTATAACGGTCCTAAGGTAGCGAAATTCCTTGTCGGGTAAGTTCCGACCTGCACGAATGGTGTAACGATCGCTCCACTGTCTCGGCCACGAGCCCGGTGAAATTGTGGTATCAGTGAAGACGCTGATTACCTGCCACGGGACGGAAAGACCCCATGCACCTTTACTACAACTTTGCACTGATGACTGGATAAGGATGTGTAGGATAGGTGGGAGGCGATGAAGTCCCGACGCCAGTCGGGATGGAGCCGACGGTGAAATACCACCCTTTCTTATCTGGTGGTCTAATTCCGTAAAACGGAAGACACTGCATGGTGGGTAGTTTGACTGGGGTGGTCGCCTCCGAAAGAGTATCGGAGGCTTCCAAAGGTTCCCTCAGCACGGACGGTAATCGTGCGGAGAGTGCAATGGCACAAGGGAGCTTGACTGCGACACTGACCAGTGAAGCAGGTGGGAAACCAGGGCATAGTGATCCGGTGGTTCCGCATGGAAGGGCCATCGCTCAAAGGATAAAAGGTACGCTGGGGATAACAGGCTGATCCCCCCCAAGAGCTCACATCGACGGGGGGGTTTGGCACCTCGATGTCGGCTCGTCACATCCTGGGGCTGGAGAAGGTCCCAAGGGTTCGGCTGTTCGCCGATTAAAGTGGCACGCGAGCTGGGTTCAGAACGTCGTGAGACAGTTCGGTCCCTATCTGTGGTAGGCGCAAGTAAGTTGAGGGGAGCTGACTCTAGTACGAGAGGACCGAGTTGGACGCACCGCTAGTGTATCTGTTGTACCGCCCGGTGCACAGCAGAGTAGCTATGTGCGGACGGGATAAGCACTGAAAGCATCTAAGTGCGAAGCCCACCCCAAGATAAGCTTACTTTTAAGGGTCGTAGAAGACGACTACGTAGATAGGCTACAGGTATAAGTGCAGTAATGCATTGAGCCGAGTAGTACTAATAACCCGTAACTTCCTGCCTTCCTTACAATTATCTTACCATCTATTGTCAATTGCTTAAATAAAAAATATTCAACCTAATGGTGCTTAGAGCGGCGGGGATCACCTCTTCCCATCCCGAACAGAGTCGTTAAGCCCGCCAGCGCTGATGGTACTGGGACTAAATCCCGGAAGAGTAGGTCAGCACCAACTTTCAAATAAAGTCCTTCCCTTGTGGAGGGGCTTTATTGTTTTAAAAAATTAAAATTATTCAAAAACTAAATGACTACAATTTTGCAGCTAATGTTTTTAATGCTGAATGTAACTTTTTTATGCTATTTTTTTAGAAAAAGGTAAGCAAAAAATTCTGATAAAATTGTAAAAGCAGAATTATTTAAGATGATTGTTGCAACTTGCACATCTCCATATATTTCTCGTAAATATTTTTACATAAAGGCGATAAATTCACCCTTGAAATTTCTTGCATTTGCTTAGAAAATGAAACTCTTGTTAAGTAGTAACTTATAGCGACATTTCCTCAAACCTTTATGTTGATATTGTTAAATTATTCTACGATGATTACTAAATACTTAGAAGCACTCCAGAATTCATCTGGATTAGTAATTTCAATTCTATCTACATGTTTTTTATCACCTATTATTTTGTAGGATGAAGAAGGATGTGTGGTTAAAATTTTGGCGGACTTTGCACTGATGGGAATTGAAGTTACTTTCATAATATCTATTTTCGTGAAATAATCTTTATTAAAATCATCTTTGAGTTTGTTGGCTTTGCCAATACCTATAAACCCACCTTCTTTTGTAACAACGCCTTTTTCTTTTAATTCTTTTGCCGTACCTATTGCATAATAAGCCGTGTATAATTTTTCTGTTTTTATTTCATTTTCCTGTGATAGTTCTTGATAAGAAGTTTGTAAGTTGGATAACTCAATATTCAGTTCTTCTATTTTATCTTTCAAACTTTCTATTTCTTTATCTTTTTCATCAATTATTGCTTGAAGATTAGCCACCATTTTTTCTAAACTCTCCATTTTGATATTGGACTCTTTTAATTTCTTACTCAAAGTGGCTACTTTCATTTTGTTTTTATTCAACAAATCATAAATGGCTTGAATGTCTTCTTTAATGGTTTCTTCTTTGCTCTTGACATCACCCGATTGAGTATTGTTGGTAACAATTTTTTCCTTTTCTTTTATTTGGTTGATATTTTCCTGAATTTCATTAAATGCTTCAATAAATTCTTGTAAAGCCACTTCTTTTTGAGACAATTGAGAGTTTAGTTGAGAATTGACAGTAGTTAAACTGTCGGCTAATGGATTTTTTTCTGGTTCTTCTTGTTTTGAATTGCAAGCAACTAATATTATACTCGCTAATAGTAAGCTATACGCTATTTTTTTCATATATTGAAGGTATTTAATTTTTAATTAATTGTTACATTATCAATATAAACATTGGAATCGTAAGTGCCTTTCTTGCCATAGTGTTTGAAAGCAATTCTAAAAGTTCCGGTGTAACTTGGAGGTAAAACAGAAGTTAAGTTGACTGTTCCTGCTGTTTGTAAATTGGTGGTGTTTCCAGCTGGTATAGTAAATCCTGTAACAGTAGTCCATGTAGCAGTTGCAGGCGAACCACTGCCACTATAATTGGTAGAAATCATCACAGACAACAAATTGGGATGGCCGGCATCATAGTACTTCACTCCTATATCAAAGGATAAGTTTTGTGTACTGCCAGTGGCTTGAATAGCCGGCGTAATGAGCCACAATGTATCTTCTGCACCCGTAGTAGTAGCGCCAAATAAACTTGCTTTGGCGACTGTATTACCGGTATAGGTAGAATTATCGGCTGTCCAGTTCATTATACCATTGATATTTTCATTGGCCCAACCAATTAAAGTGATATTAGCACTGGCTGTTGCTGCACTGAATGTTTCATTAAGAGTAGATTGAGGTACCGCACCACAATTAGGACCATTCATATTTACCTCATTGTAATTGCGAATATACAATTGATATTGACCACCATATTTTCCAACAACAGCAATGATGGAGCCATTACCAGATGGAGTTTTTTGGTTAGCAAAATTGGCGTATCCACTGGTTCTTACCAAGATTTGATAATTGTTGCAATCTGTGATTGTTCTATTTAAGGATTGTTGATTCGTAGCATCCGCAAAGTATTGATTTCTGTCGGCAGGAATAAATTCTACATTGTTCAATTTAATGAGTTGGCTTAAGTAATTATCATTAATTTGAGTGATATTTAGTGTAATAGGCGAAGGATTCAAGCCGGTCTTTTGTTTAGCAATCATTTTATCTACGTTAATAGAATCTAATTGCAAAACTCCCTGATATTGAGTGAGTTTAGCGCCTTTTAAGTTGATGCGGATAGAATCACCTACATATAATCCGCCCGAAGCCAATAATCTTAAATGGATCGCACCAGTAGCGTCTCTGACATAACTTTCTTTGTATAAGTTTCCGGAGGTTTCATCGGCAATCACCGTACAATATAGATTTATGTCATTTGTAAACGTTGTATCGTGTCCGGGATACATGGTCTTCAAAGCAGTAATTGTAACCTGGTTACCGTTGGGTATGACTTGTGGAGGTGGTTCATCGTATTTTTTCTTGCAGGAAAAAAATACTAATGATAGGAACAAAACAATCAAGGAAAGATGAGTAGAATGCTTCATAAATTTTTTGCGCAAAAGTAAAGAATAAGAATGGAAAAAAGAAAAGTATCTAAAAATTTATTTAATGTATAGTTAATTTTGTTTATTTGCACCTTACATTATGTCACAATCTAATGAAAAAATAAATGTCCTGTGTTGGCTGGGATGGTATAGAACAAGTACAGAGGATTACAGCGGAATTTTTATTAAAAAACATATTGAACTTCTTCAAGAATTCGGTCATTTACATTGTTTTCACATAAAACATACAAAAGAATTATTCAAACTTAAAAAAACAATACTCAAAGAAAATTTTGGAGATGTTATTATTTATCACATTCCGGCCATTTTTCCATTAAAAATTTTCTTTTATTTGTTTCTGCCATTTTATGAAGGATTAAAATTCAAACAAAAACAAAAAAAAATTGATGTTTTTTATTTAAACGTTTCCTATCCGTTTATTGCTTTTACATTTTTATTAGATGTCTTAAAAATTAAAAAATGGCTGTTAACAGAGCATTGGAGCGGTTATACATTAGAAGATAATAAATATGATGGATTAAATTTTTTCTTAAAAAAAATAATTAAAATAAGATTAAAAAGATTGGATAAAATATCCGTCGTTTCCGAATATCTCAAAAATAGTTTAATAAAAAGATTTCCTTTTTTATCTGATAAAATTTCAATTATTCCCAATGTAATCCATTATCCTGATGCATTAGTCAGAAAAGATTTTAATCAACACTTTCAATTACTAACGATTTCTAATCTTAATGATTATTACAAAAATATCTCTTTTTTAATAGATGTTATCTATAATGTTTCTCAAAAAATTAATATCCAACTGGACATTTATGGCGATGGAATAGACAGAGACAAATTAATACAAAAAACACATACATTAGGATTATTAAATAAAGTTATATTTTTCAAAGGGCGAGTTAAGAATACTGAAATTTCAAAGGTTTACAGCCAATATCACGCTTTTATTTTACTCAGCCGCTTTGAAACTTTTTCGGTAGTAACCGCCGAAGCCATTGCACACGGCCTTCCGGTAATTGTCTCAAAATGCGGCGGACCAGAAGAATATGTCAATGAAAAAAATGGCATTCTCGTCCCTGTCAATTCAATGGAAGAAACCATTAATGCGATTCTTCAATTATACAACAATTATCATAAATTTTCTCCTGCATCTGTTCAAAGTACAATCTTAAATAAATTTGACAGGCCAACAATTAAACATTCATTAAAAAAATTTTTATTAGAATGAAAAATTTATTCGCATACATTACCAGAACATTATACTTCCTGCCGGGCACCTATTATCTATACAAATTTTTTAATCTGTTATTTCCTCAACCTGATAAACCTACTCATGTAATAATGAAAACTCCATCAAATTTTAAAATTGAAGTAGACCTCTCAAAATATCAAGGAAATAAGATATTCTGGCGTGGTGCACACGATTGGAGCACAATTTTTGCAATGAAAAAAATCCTTAACCCACAAAAAAATGTTATTGATATAGGTGCAAACATTGGCGAATACACTCTCTTTGCAGCATCATTCATTAGCCCTCACAACAAAGTGTGGGCATTTGAACCTGTTCAAAAAATGTATTCCACATTAATCAAAAACATTCAACTCAACCCACATTTGCAAGATAAAATCATCCCTATTAAAAAAGGTTTAAGCCATCAACAATCTATTCTCCCTGTATTTGATGAAAACAATACCTCTAATGAAGGGCTGTTTTCAATACATCCCAAAAACTTTTCTCATCCTCAAAAAATTGAAGACATTGAATTAAACACATTAGATAATGCTGTAATTCAGCATCAAATATCCAATATAGGATTTATTAAAATTGATGTAGAAGGCAATGAACTCTTTGTACTTCAAGGAGCAACAGAAACCATTCAAAAATATAAACCTATTCTGATGATTGAATGCAGTGAAAAAAATTTCAACGCCGCCGGATATACCGCTCAAACATTATTGGAATATTTAAATCAATTCAACTATAAATTCTTTTTAATTAAAAAAAGAGGACAATTAGAAAAAATCAATTCCATCCATGAAATTCCTGAATTTTGTAATATAATCGCCTCCCCTCCTTCGTCTTCATAAATTTTTCTCATCTTTGCAGCCTTATGAAAAACATTATTTTATTTTTACTAATAATACTTTCTTCTGCTTCCACTTTTTCACAGGAACTCAATTGTCAGATTACCATCGTATCCCAACAAATTCAAGGTACACAAGAAAAACAAATTTTTGACCAATTACAAAAAGCCCTTAATGAATTTGTTAACAACAATAAATGGACAAATGATAACTTTGAAGCCATTGAAAAAATTGAATGTTCAATGCTTATCAACATCACCCAAAAAAACGATGTAGGCGACTATAATGCTACCATCCAGGTCCAAGCCAGACGCCCCGTGTACAAGAGCACTTACTTCACCCCTACCCTCAACATTATGGACGAAAATTTTCACATCCTCTACCAGCAATTCACTCAACTACAATTTAATTTAAATAATTTTGAAACCAATCTCACCTCTGTCATTGCGTATTACGTCAATATCATTCTGGCAATAGATTACGATACTTTTTCCTTGTATGGCGGAACAGAATTTTGGAACAGAGCCCAACTCATTGCTTCCAACGCACAAAGTTTTGGTGAAAAGGGCTGGTCACCCAGTGAAACAGGACAAAAAAATCGTTATTGGTATGTGGATAATCAACTACAACCCTCCTTTCAAGGCATTCGTGAATTTATGTACAAGTACCACCGGCAAGGATTAGATATTATGTACGAAAAGCCCGAAGAAGGCAGAGCCAATATCCTCAAAGCCCTTGAACTTCTTGTAAAAGTATATCAGGCACGTCCCGCTTCTTTTAATATGCAAGTACTCATGAATACCAAACGCGATGAAATCATCAAGATATTCAAAGAAGCACCTGCCGAAGAAAAACAAAAAGTATTGGAAATCGTCAGTACCATTGACCCCGCCAATACCAGCAAATATCAAGCAATAAATGGTGGCTAAAACAATGAACCCCACACTCAAACAATATCCAAAAGAAGTAATTGAAAAATTTACCCAACACGTTTATCAGAATACAGAAGCGTTTAATTGGCTCATTCTCAACAACTACAAAGAACTCATCGCCACTTTAGACGCCATTCGGGATGATAAAAAGGCCTTTGAATTTTTGATTAAAAACAAACACTACCACCTTGCGGCTTTTGTCAATGCCGTGTGGGACGATGAAAATGCCTTTGAATTCCTGATAAAAATTCAACAACCCGATTGGGCGGCCTGTGCCAGAATCATTGACGGCGACGAAAAAGCAGAACAAATACTCCTGACACTCAACAAAAAACATTTTGTAGACCTCGCTTATGCCATTCAATCCCGCATCAGAGAAGACGGAGATAAATTCATCTCTCCCATTTATGCATTTCAAAACCTCTTTAACTTCAAAAAGTTTCTAAAAGAAAAATAAACTATGCGTGTGATCGATACTATTCCTCATCCCTCCATCTCCATTCAAATTTTTATCTGGAACAACAAATACATCGTCAAATTTGAAGCAGGACCAATGGAACAACATTTCAAATTCCCCTGTGAAGACATCCCTTCTCTTGAACACTTAAAACAAGTCATTACTCCCGATTTTATAGAAAAAGTTAGAAAACGTTTCAACGATATGTATCAACAATTAATAGACATTAATTTTGGTAAACCTAATCAATGAAAAAAATTTTAATCATCACCTATTACTGGCCGCCAACGGGCGGTTCTGGCGTACAACGTTGGCTCAAATTCGTCAAATATCTTACTCAAAAAAATTACCACTGCATCGTCTATACCCCTGAAAATCCCGAAACACCAGTCATTGATAATTCATTACTCAAAGACATCCCTCACAAAAACTTTGAAATTATTAAAACAAAAATCATAGAGCCCTACTCTGCTTACAAACTCCTTACTGGAAAATCTCCCAAAGAAAAAATTACCGTTTCCTTCTTAAATGAAAAGAAAAAATCAAACTCCATCTTTGAAAATATCAGCAAGTGGATTCGTGGAAATTGTTTTATACCCGATGCCAAAATGCTCTGGATACGCCCCTCTGTGCAATTTTTGTCCCAATACCTTCATAACAATCCTGTAGATCTCCTCATCAGCACAGGTCCTCCGCATTCTATGCACCTTATTGCTTTGAAAATAAAAAAACGCTTTCCACATCTTAAATGGATAGCAGACTTTCGTGATCCATGGACAAATATCGATTTTTTAAACGAATTAAAACTCTCCAAATGGGCACAAAAAAAACACCAACATCTTGAAAAAGAAGTTCTTTCATCCGCCGATGCCATTATTTCTGTCAGTCCCACACTCACTCATGAACTATCAACATTACTTCCACATACATCAAAAAAATTTTATACGATAACCAATGGTTTTGATTGGGAAGATTTTCAATTTAGTGCTCCCCTAAAAAAAACTTCATTCCCAATTATTCTAACTTATGCGGGCTTATTACCCCCCAACAGAAATCCTGAAATACTCTGGAAAGCCATCTCTAATCTATATCAAGAGAAAAAACTCTCTTCCGATCTATTGAAAATCCAACTGATTGGAAAGATAGATTCATCCGTTCTTGAAACCATTGAAAAATACAACATTGCGGACTTTGTTGAGAAAGTTCCTTACTTGCCACACACCGAAGCATTAAAAAAACAAATGGAAGCCGATGCTTTATTACTCATTATCAACAACGCTCCCAACAGCAAAAGCATTCTTACAGGAAAACTTTTTGAATACCTTGCTATACAAAAACCCATCATTGCAATTGGTCCAACAGATGGTGATGCCGCAAAAATCATACAGCAAACACAAGCAGGTAAAATCATTGCTCCCGATCATTTATCTGAAATGAAAACAACACTACTTCAATTGATTCAGAAAAAAATACCACCTCCATCAGCAAATAAAATCCAAAATTACTCACGACAACAATTAACCGAACAACTCATAAAAATTATTGAAACGACCACTTAAAAAATACCGATTCATTTATCGCCTTCTCCTGTACCATTCCGAACTATGCTGCTGTTCATTGCCGCTGTTTATTTTTTTAAGCAACTGCTTTTCCCGTTCAAAAAAATCTGCCACCCAAACAGCCAATGCTTCTTTTTCAACTTCTGATAACTTCTCTTCCAATGACTGCTTCTGAAAATATCGGGACACAAAACTCGTATCAAATTTTCCGGAAATGAAGTCCGGATGCCTTAAAACAAACTTACAAAAATCCAGTGTGGTTTCTACCCCAACAATTTTAAAATCATTAATGGCCTGTATCATTTTTTCAATAGCGGCTTCCCTGTTTTTACCATGAACAATCAGTTTGGCTATCATCGGATCATAATATATTGGAATTTCCATACCCTCTTCGTATCCATCATCTACCCTTATGCCATGCCCTTGTGGTCTCTTATACATCAATAACTTCCCCACATCCGGTAAAAAATCATTCAACGGATCTTCTGCACTGACCCGTACTTCTATAGCGTGCCCCTGAATACTCAATTCTTCTTGACGAAAAGACAAGGGCTCACCCATAGCTATCTTAATCTGTTCTTTTACCAGATCCAATCCTGTGATCATTTCTGTAACCGGATGTTCTACCTGTAATCGCGCATTCACTTCCAGAAAATAAAAATTCCGGTGCTTATCTACCAAAAATTCCACTGTACCCGCATTGTAATAGCCCACGGCTTTGGCAAGTGCCACCGCACATTCTCCCATTCGTTTTCTCAAATCTTCATGAACAACAGAAGAAGGCGCTTCCTCTATTACCTTTTGATGTCTTCTTTGAACAGAACACTCACGTTCAAAAAGATACACAACATGTCCATACTGATCCCCTAAAATTTGTACCTCAATATGTTTGGGCTCTTCTGCATATTTTTCAATAAACACCGCATCATCTCCAAAGGCCGATTTCGCTTCACTCATAGAACGTTGAATACTCTCTTCTAACTCTTCCATGCCTGTTACCAGACGCATACCCTTTCCACCTCCGCCGGCAGAGGCCTTAATCAATAACGGAAATCCAATTTTTTCAGCAATTTTTCGGGCTTCTTTAAGAGATCTGATAGCCCCCTCAGACCCTGAAATCAACGGTACGTTTTGTTCTTTTGCTGTTTTTTTGGCACTCAGTTTATCACCGATTTTACGCATAGCTTCCGGCGGCGGACCTATGAATATCAAACCCGCTTGTATAACTTGTTCCGCAAAGTCCGCATTCTCACTTAAAAAGCCATACCCCGGATGAATGGCATCGCACTTTGATTGCAAAGCCACTTCTATAATTCTATTTCCTAACAAGTACGATTGATGGGCAGGAGCAGCCCCTAACAAATAACTCTCATCCGCTGCTTTTACAAAAGGAGCATACGCATCCGCTTCTGAATAAACTGCTACCGTCTTAATGCCCATTTCTTTGGCAGAACGAATAACCCGCAATGCTATTTCACCTCTGTTCGCAATCAGGATTTTTTTTATTGTTCTTTTCATCGGTGTTTCTGTTTGGCTGCAAATATCACAAATTTATTCTTCAAAAAAGACAAAAGACACTTCCCATCTTATCTGAATTCTTTACATTTTCATCTCTCAAACAAAAACAATAATGAACTACCCCTCTCTATATATTATAGCAATAGCCAATTATTTCAATGGCTGCATGGCCTCCCCTGAAAAGTTAATATTCACAATTTCCCCAATAGGTAGATTCGGACCGATATTAAATCCTAAACGATTAATACTTGTTTTTCCCTCAAAGCCAACAACAATGAACTTCTGAGAATCATACGCCACAGTATCCTTTGCACTGATATTGAATTTTACAATTATATCTTTTGTAACGTCCTTTAATGTCAATTTTCCGGTTCCGGAATAAGCATACTGTGCATCCGAAGAATCTTTTACCACATGAGTAACAGACAACACAATCGATTTATATTTTGCTATATTAAAAAATTCTTCTTTTTCTTTCAAATGCCCGTCTCTTGTAGAATTTTGTGTATTAATACTGGCGGGATTGAGTACTGCAAAAATTTTAGTATCTGCATTAAAATCAATGTAACCACTATCTACACCTATCACGCCATTGGTATTAGCTACCAAATGCTTCACAGAAAATTGAACGGATGTGTGAGCCGCATCAATCCTATACTTTCCGGTTATTTCCTCAATAGGTAAGGAAACCACTGCTGTTTCAAGATTTTTGTTTTTTTCGGTGGTAGCAGAAGAGAATTTAGTAGAAGCCGTGTTAGTGTTTTTGACAGCGATGTAAGGTGCAATAATTAAAGAAACAATGCTCATGAGTTTAATCAATATATTCATAGAAGGTCCGGAAGTATCTTTGAAGGGATCGCCCACAGTATCGCCAGTAACAGATGCTTTGTGGGGCTCTGATTTTTTGTAATACGTTTCACCATTAATCACCACACCTTTTTCAAACGATTTTTTAGCATTATCCCAGGCACCGCCAGCATTATTTTGAAAAATACCAATCAATACCCCTGACACCGTTACACCTGCCAATAATCCGCCCAATACTTCCGGTCCGAAGGTAAACCCTATTACCACAGGAATAATAATGGCCAGTGCTCCCGGTGCCACCATTTCCCGAATGGACGCCTTGGTAGAAATTTCTACACATTTTTCGTATTCCGGTTGCGCTTTATATTCCATAATACCCGGAATTTCTCTGAATTGCCGTCTCACTTCATTCACCATATCCATAGCGGCTCTGCCCACGGCTGAAATCGCTAAAGAAGAAAATAAGTACGGTATCATCGCTCCAATTAATAAACCGCCCAATACTTCCGCATGATAGATATTGATTGCCTCAATGCCTGCTACACCTACAAAAGCCGCAAATAAAGCGAGGGAAGTCAAGGCAGCCGAGGCAATAGCAAAACCCTTTCCGGTAGCCGCTGTCGTATTTCCAACAGCATCTAAAATATCGGTCTTTTCTCTTACTTCCGGTGGCAACTGACTCATCTCGGCAATCCCGCCCGCATTATCTGCAATAGGACCAAAAGCATCAATGGAAAGTTGCATAGCGGTGGTAGCCATCATGCCAGCCGCTGCAATCGCCACCCCATAAAGACCCGCAAAATAATACGATGTAATAATGCCACCCGCCAAAACAATCGCTGGAATAGCAGTGGACTCCATACCTACAGCCAATCCACCTATAATATTTGTTGCATGGCCTGTTCCGGATTTTTGTACAATAGACAAGACAGGTCGTTTACCCATAGACGTATAATATTCCGTTATCCAGCTCATAATAGCCCCTACAATTAAGCCAATTACGATTGAAATGTATACATCGTTCGCCGTAAACTCAAACCCTCTTAATACCATGCTTTCAGGTAACAGCCATTTTACTAAAAAATAAGAGGCCAGAATAGTTAAAAGTATAGACGACCAATTCCCTAAATTTAAAGCATTCTGAACAGAGGACTTTTCATCTTTAATTTTCACAAACCATGTTCCGACGATTGAAAAAATCAAACCAATACCGGCAATAACCATCGGAAGAAGTATCGGCGATAATCCTCCAAAATTATCTTTAGAATCAATTTCCTGACCCAGTACCATCGTTGCTAATATCGTGGCCACATACGAACCAAATAAATCGGCTCCCATGCCCGCTACATCACCCACATTATCACCTACATTATCCGCAATAGTGGCAGGATTTCTCACATCATCTTCCGGAATGCCGGCTTCTACTTTTCCTACTAAATCAGCACCCACATCAGCGGCTTTGGTATAAATCCCTCCTCCAACCCTTGCAAACAAAGCAATGGACTCCGCACCTAATGAAAAACCCGTTAACACCTCTATCGTCCTTTTCATCTCCTCTCCTGTAACGGGGGTTCCTTTTGCAAACATATAATAAAATATAATAAATAACGACCCCAAACCAAATACAGCAAGACCAGCAACCCCCAAACCCATTACTGACCCACCGGTAAAGGACACCTTCAATGCTTCAGCAAGCGAAGAACGAGCGGCCTGTGCCGTACGAACATTAGCTTTTGTAGCAATGCTCATCCCAATATAACCTGCAAAAGCCGACGATACTGCCCCAATAATAAACGCAACAGCAATCAGCCAGTGAGAATGTATTTTAATGCCATTAATTTCATGAATGGTACCGCTATAAGCAAGTAAAATAGCCACAATAACAGCAAAATAGGATAAAATTTTCCATTCTGCCTTTAAGAAAGCCATGGCGCCTCGTGCAATGTAACCGGCTAACTCTTGCATTCTTGCCTCTCCCGCATTTTGTCTGGTTATCCACCAGTAACGAAATACCATCACCATTAAACCTAACAGCCCAAGAACCGGAACTACAAACATAACATTTTCGCTCATAGATTAAAATTTTAGGGGGGCAAATATAGGTCAATTTTTTTACGAAACACAATAATTTTTGTGTTACTATTATTTAGATGTTTTAAAGGACAGGAAAAGGAAATGTTCTTTGTGTCCTTCTTGAAAACCTTGGTGTCCTTTGTGGTAAAATCAAAGTAGAAAAAACAATAAACCACAAAGCATGCCGGGAGGAAATTTTTAATTGTAAGATTTTTCCGATAAATCGGAACAAGTCTGTAAATTTGCAAGGATAAATTAAAAAAGATATGAGAAAAACAGGAAGAGGAAATGAATTAAGTTTTGAAAAGATATGGTTGTTGTTTCAAGAAACAGCAAAGAGGTTTGAAGAAACCGATAAAAAATTTCAAGAAACGGATAAAAAAATACAAGAAACAACTCAGCAACTTAAAGAAACAGATCGGATTCTTACTGAAAAAATTCAAGAAACAGAAAGAATCATTGCTGAGTTATCAAAAGAAACTGAAAGAAAATTTCAAGAAACCGACAGAAAAATTCGTCAAACAGAGGGTATGTTTACTGGCCAATGGGGAAAGTTGGTAGAATCTCTTGTCAGTGGAAATTTAGCAAGAGCACTTCGGGAACGGGGCATAGATGTGGAGGGAACTTCTCAAAGAGAAGAAAAATTCTACAAAGGTAGAGAATACGAGGTAGATATTCTTGCTAAGAATGGGAAGGATATTGTTCCTATAGAAGTGAAGACTACATTGAAAGTGGAGGATGTGAAAGATTTTTTGGAGACGTTGAAAGTATTCAAAAAAGTATTTTCAGAATACAGGGATAAGAATGTATATGGAGGGATGGCATTTTTGCGTGTGGAGGAGGATGCAGATAAGTATGCTTATCGGAATGGGCTGTATGTCATAGAGGTGAAGGGCGATACAGCAAAAATTAAAAACGACAAGAAGTTTATTCCAAAGAAGTGGTAGAGGATTTAGATATTGATTAAAGTTATTTGAAAAATTAAGGTAAAGTGAGTGTATCTACTTTATTTTTTAATTTAAGATGGGTGTAAAATTATCTTTTTAATTATTCCGATAAAACTTTCTTCCTGTCCTTTTGTAAGAATTAGAGCGATATGTAGATCCGGAAAATTTGAAAAATATCAGTTCTTCAACAACTTGACGGTTGGATTGGAATACCGGGTACAGATTCAATTTACAACTTTTACATTTCAAATGCCGATAAACCATTTTAATAATACTGCTATTCACCCAAGAGCACTTTTT
>CAZNVL010000051.1:0-16212 GCA_964576565.1 uncultured Flavobacteriaceae bacterium
CTCCTTCAACCGCTGCATCCAAAATACTCATTCCTTCTAACTTATGCTTCTGATTCGCAAACTCCACAATCAACACTGCATTTTTTCCTAACAAACCCACCAGCATAATCAGTGAAACTTGTGTATAAATATCGTTTTCCAAACCAGTCGCACGAACTAAAAAGAAGGCGCCAAAAATTCCCGGTAAAACAGAAAGCAATACCGACAACGGAAGTATAAAACTTTCGTACTGCGCAGCCAATACCAGATATACAAATGTTACCGCAATTAAGAAAATATACAAGGCCTCATTACCACGATCCGCTTCATCTTTGGAAAGGAATGACCAATCAATATCATATCCTCTGGGCAAGGTTTTCTGAGCCACTTCCTTAATGATTTCCATCACTTCACCACTACTGTACCCTCGGGCTGGTTCTCCACGAATAGAAGCGGTAGGATACAAATTGTAACGATTGATTTCATTCGCATCCTGCAACTTCCGGATTTTCACCAAAGAAGACATTGCGACCATTTTATCGTATTTATTCTTCACATAAATATCTTTCAAATCCGTAGGCATACTGCGATACTTCGGATGTGCCTGTACAAATACTTTGAAATACCATTCATATTTAATAAAACCCAATTCATACGTACTTCCGATAAATATGGAAAGCGTATTCATAATATCATTGATAGAAACACCTTTTTGCATCGCCAGATTGTTATCAATAATAATTTCATATTGCGGATAGTTAGCAGAATAAAAAGTAAACAATCCTGTAATTTCTTTTCGCTTCTTTAGTTCATCCAAAAAATCATTTGTTACTTTTTCTAACGCCTTGTAGTCACCGGTATTCGTTTTATCTAATAATTGCAAGGCAAACCCACCGGCCGCACCATATCCCGGAACCGGCGGCGGTTCAAAAAATTCAATGGTAGCACCGGGAAAATCTTTTACTTTCGTTTTCAGTTCGTCAATAATTTCTTTTACCGTACGCTTCCTTTCATCCCACGGTTTAAGATTGATCATACAGGTACCGGCATTTGAGCCACGTCCTTCGGTAAGGACTTCATATCCGGCATAACTGGCCACCGATTGAACTTCCGGTATTTTTGAAATAATGTCCTGCAACTTTCTGCTTATATCATACGTTCTTTCTAATGTTGACCCCGGTGGTGTTTGCACAATTACATAAATCATTCCCTGATCTTCTCCGGGAATAAAGCCGGAAGGCATGTGATTCGTAACAAGGTAAATTAAAACTACAAAAAAGATTAACCCGGAAAATGTTATCCATTTTTTAGGAATTATTTTTTGAATAAGTAATACATAACGGTTCGTAAGATGAGAGAACCAATCATTGAATTTATCAATCATTCTATTGAACAAGTTGGCTTTTTTCTGATGATGATGTAATCTCCTGAGCATCATCGCACTTAATACCGGTGTTAAAGTCAAAGCAATAAAACCGGAAAGGATAATGGAAGAAGCCATTGTGACAGAAAATTGCTTGTAAAAAATTCCTACTGCCCCCGACATAAACCCAATAGGAATAAAAACAGATGCCATAACGAGTGTGATAGCAATGATTGCACCGGAAATTTCTCCCAAAACCATCTGAACAGCTTTATATACTGAAATATCGGGATACTGTTCAAGTTTAGCGTGTACGGCTTCCACCACCACTATAGCATTATCTACTACAATTCCTATTGCCAGCACTATTGAAAACAATGTAATCATATTAATAGTCAATCCAAACATATTTACAAACAAAAATGCCCCTATCAAAGAAACCGGCACAGCAAGAATAGGAACAAAGGTGGAACGCCAATCCCCTAAAAACAATAGTACCACCAACGCCACGAGAATAAAAGCATCTCGTAAGGTATGCAATACACTCTCCATCGAAGCGTCCAAAAATTTAGACACATCGTACGTTAATTCATAATGCATTCCGGGCGGCAACTCTTTTTCCATTTCTTTTAATTTTTCTTTTACCCGTTCAATGGTTTCACTTGCATTGGCACCGTAGGCCTGCTTTAAGACAATTGAGGCACAGGGATAATTCTTTCCGGCAATGCTTATACTGGAATAAATATCATAATACTCACTGCCCAGTTCTACATCCGCAATGTCTTTCAATTTAAGCAATTCTCCATTGGCATTTGAACGAATGATCACATCTTTGTACTGCTCCGGTTTATTAAAACGTCCTACATAAGTTAATACATATTCCAGTGATTGGGATTTGTAACCATCCGCTCTACCCAAACGTCCCGGCGTTCCGATAATACTTTGTTCCGAAAGTGCTTCCATTACTTCTTCCGGTGAAATGTTGTAGGCACGCATTCTATCGGGCTTTAGCCAGATTCTCATGGCATATTGCCGGCTACCTAACATGGTCCCCTGCCCTATTCCGTTAATACGTTGCAACTCCGGCAACATTTTTACATACGCATAATTAAACAAATAACGCATATTGGCATTCGGATCAGTGCTGTAAACATTGATGTTCATCAACATACTGGGGATTAACGGTGTTACAATTACCCCTTCTCGTTGTACCAAAATTGGCAAACGGTTCAACACCGCCATCACACGGTTATTCACATTCACAACAGCATCTCCCGGATCAACGCCCAAATTAAAAATCACACGGATATTGGCTTCGCCGGCACTTGTAGCATCCGACAACATATAGCGCATGCCGGGCACCCCGTTGATGGCTTGTTCCAACGGTATCAGCACCGATTCCGTCAACACTTTAGCACTCGCTCCGGGATAAGACGCACGTACAATTACCATCGGCGGTGTAATATTCGGAAATTGGGAAGTGGGCGTGGTCTTAATGGAAATCAATCCCACAAACACAATGACAATAGACAACACAATGGCTAAAACCAGACGATGTAAGAATTTACTAAACATAACTTAATTTTTGAAATTATTCTGCATACACTTTTAAGTTATTATACACTTTGGCCGGCTCAATGTATTTGAACTCGTTGAGTTTATCTCCGTCTTTTAATTTTCGGATACCTTCCAATACAATGCGATCTTTTTCTGATAATCCTTTTTTAATAATAAATAAATCCTGCAACTCCCCGGCAATTTCAATTTCTTTGGAATGAACTACATTATTATTATCTACTACAAATACAAATTTCTTTTCCAACACTTCAAACGTGGCTTTTTGTGGAATCAGAATGGCATTTTTAAATGGAAATGTGAGAATGATATTCCCGGTTTCTCCGTGTCTCAACAACCTGTCAGGATTAGGAAATCCGGCACGAAAAGCGATGTTTCCGGTTTCATTATCAAAATCGGCTTCAATAGTTTCGATGACGCCTTTATGTTGAAATATTTCTCCATTCGCCATTCTTAGTCGAACGGAAATAGAACTATCGGATTTAAGGTATTTTTTAAAGTCAAGGTATTCCGGTTCAGGGACATTGAAATAAACCCATAACCTACTGATGTCCGAAAGCGTGGTTAGAATTTCTCCTTCATCCAGTAATGCGCCAAGACGAACATGGAATTTATCCATCAATCCATCAAACGGGGCCACTATTTCCGTAAATTTTAAATGTGCTTCTGCTAATGCTAATTCTGCTTTGGCTTTTTCAAGTTTGGCTTTTGCTAAGGCCAGTTCATTCGGTGAAATGACATTTTTTTCAGCCAGTTGTTGCGCGTTTTGATATTCTACTTCTGCATAATTGACTTCTGCGGCTGCTTTCTGACGCTCGGCCTGATATACGATAGGTAATAATTGAAACATCACCTGCCCTTGCTTTACCGGCTTCCCTTCATCTACATAGATTTTTTGCAGGTATCCTTTTTCTAGTGCACGTAATTCGGTATGCTGATGAGCTTTTATCACACACACATACTCTCGTAAGATTGTTGTATCTTTCTTTAAGGGCGAAGTAATTTGAAAAACAACACTTTCTTCTTCCTGATGTTCTTGATGACAGGCCACTATTCCTATTCCTGCAATCAATGAAAATGTTGTAATGAAAATAGGTTTAATCATATAAAATAGGATTTTAATAATGATAGTTAATGATGAATAAATAAAATGAAAAACTATGAGTAGAAAAACAAGGACTAATTCCTGAATTGCCGAATCATCAGGAATAAGGGACACTTGGAGCAACTAATTGATTGAAAAGAAAAAAATACTTTATTGACAAATGTAAAGTATGCGATGAATACAAACGAATCTATTATTATAAAAATCTGGACAAATTGTGACAAATTGTTTTCTTCTTCATTATCACTATCAGATATAAAATTTAAACCTTCTAATGCTGCTGGATATTTAGAATGATAAACTTTAGTATGACCTATATCCGTACTTTCTATACTAAAAGAACGAACGGATTGATATGCATTAAAAAAGTAAGATATTAAAATAACAACAGTAATAAAAAGTGCAAAGAATTTATGAATAAAATTGCATTTCATTTGGGCGGACAAATATAGAAAATAACAATTTAGAAAATGAAAGAGTTTAACAAAAATTATAGTTATTCCAATAAAAACAGATGGGACTTGACAAAAACAAAAAAATAATACCCACTCTAACTATTCTTTTGTAGGTTTAATTTACAAGTTTTACACTTTATTACAACAAAACATCATTAATTTTTTTTATGCTTTACATGTATAGCATTCAGGGAGAAATACAATTTCCTAAATGTGTCTCATGCAGATAAATTTTTAATCACACTTTTAATTAAATCAGATTCTATTACATCATCTAAAATTAAAAAAATTATTTATCTGTTTTGAGTAAGTCCATTAACTCTTTGCTAATCAACATCCGTTGTCCTTTGTAGAAAATCACCACAAAAGCATCGTGGTCCGGATACTTACGGGCTTCCCATTGTCTGGTCCATGCTTGCCTAAATGTTTTATATGGTGTCGCTAACATAAATCGCGTTAAATTATCGTCGTATAGTTTTTTATCCACTTTATCCAATTTTTCATATTTGAAATATTGAAAATTTTTAGCATATAAGTAGGCCCCTATTTGCACTTTAAATACCAAATCTTTTGCAGAATAATCGCCGAATTTAGCTAAAAACTCAGCCAGCATTGCCTCATCCATTTTGATGGAGTTGGCTAGATTATCTTTACTAAATGGTATCAGATACTTTTCAAATGTTCCCGGCGGATAGGGCGACCCGGCAAGCATTCCTTTATTGCTTGTCAGCAAGCTAAACTTACCGTCTTTATCCGTAATCTGATCGCCAATTTTTTTACCTTCAATGCCTTTGCCGGTATGGTCTGTAACAATACCATTTACAACTGATGCAGTTGGATAATCTACAAATATATCATAGTCCTTATTCTTCGGTACTTTTTTGAAAATAAAATCACCTTCATAATTGGTTATCGTATTACGCACAATAGAGCCATCTTTGGAACGTAATTGAACTCTAACTCCTGGTATTGGCTTTTTAGTTTTGGGGTGTACTACTTTTCCGGCAATGTTCATGTAAGCATCTTCTGCACCTGTACCATACGCATTAAATTTGAAGCTGCCATCTTTATCCGTAATCTGGTCGTTGATGCTTACGCCTGCTAATCCACTTTGCCCATATAAATCGGTTGCTTTACCTTCTACAAATACTTCTCCCGGATAGTCCACATTAATTTCATATTCTTTGCCTTTTGGAACTTTATTAAATACATAATTCCCGTTTTCATCAGTAGTGGTGGTCATAATCACTTCCCCGTCTTTGGAACGTAATTCTACTTTTACACCGGCCAATGGTTTTCCTGTTTTAGGGTCGTAAACCGTTCCTGCTATACGCATGTATTTGTCAAAATCCTCTTTATTGTATAAATGAATATCTAAAACACTATCTCTGAAAGAAAATACATTTTTCAGATTTAACTTCATGTTGTATGGTACAAATCCTTCTGCTTCAAAAGAAACGTCATATTTGAAAGACAGAGGGAATACCAGTAAATATTTACCCGTAGATGCATTGGAATTAAAGTTAGATGGCTCACTACTTTGATCACTAAATTTAACGGTAATATCGGAATATCCCGGTGTTTCATTTAAGTAAACAATGCCTTTTAATACAAAAGCAGAAGTATTATTAAAGTGACCCGGTGTAACCAAATAAATATCTTGCTGGCCAATACCATTTTTTCTCATAGAAGAATAATAGCCATGAGAACCACTGGCATTGATAACGTAAAATTTATCGTCAAATGGGGTATTAACTTTTGTTCCAAGATTAACCGGCAAGGACCATGTGCTGTCTTGCTGCAATGTAGAGTAAAATACATCATAGCCGCCCATTGAATATGGGCTATTCGAACTAAAATAAAGTGTAACCCCATCATAAAACAGAAAAGGTGAATCTTCATCATACGGTGTATTGACATTCGGACCTAAGTTGACAGGTAAAGACCACTTTCCATTAGGCAGTTTTACCGAACGCCATAAGTCCCTTCCGCCATAGCCACCCGGTCTTTCGGAGGAGAATATAATCATATTTTCATTAAACGCCAGACAAGCACTCCCTTCCCAATATTCTGAATTTATGCCACCCGGTAAGGCCGCAGGAGCCGTCCATTCGTTGCCCACTAATCTTGAATAATAGATATTGCCGGAAGAATCGGGTCTGTTTCTGTATAAAAATAAGGTTTGTCCATCAGCAGACAGTGCCACGGCGCCATCGTTTCTCTCTGTATTTAAAACATCTACGGAATGTGCTATTCCCCAATCTCCTTCCGGCGTTCGTAGTGCTTCATAAATATCTTCTCCATAAAAAGCACCATTTGGGTCGGGGTCGCCATTTTCATTTAACATGCCTCCCTTGGATTTAGGTCCCCGATAAGTGAATAGTATTTTGGTTTCATCAGCATCTGTAACAGGCATGTATTCATCATAATCAGAATTCACATTTTGATTTTGTAACAATACTTGTACAACGTCATTTTTTTTAAGTTCCATGTCCCGCTTTATTACGTTTTGTGCTGAAATGGTTTGTTGCAGAAAATATTTTCCTCTTAAATATAAATCCGTAGTGGTATCTTTTTGAGCAGAAAGAAAAGCAGAATAATATTTATTGGCTTCCTGATAATTGCCTTTAATATGTTGAGCCCTACCAAGGTAAAAGGTAAGATTTTGTAACTTTTTATTCTTACTATTTTCAAGTGGTGATAATAATTCCCATGCTTTATCTGGTTCATCACTTTTAAATAAATAGCAAACGCCCAAGCGATATTGTATAAATTCGTCTTTGGGCTTTCTTTCGTGTAAAACATAATAGTATTTCAAAGCTTCTCGCAGATTACCAGAAGAATAAAACTTTTCTCCTTCTGACGAGAGCCACGAATCTTTTTTTTCTTTGAATTGATTGGCCCAATCGGGCTGATTTTGTGCACTAATAAAATTCCAAAATAAGAGATTGATTGCTACTAAAGCAATCCACTTATAGTTCTTTATCATTAATATAATGTTTGAGAATTGTTTCCTTTACCGGCGAATGAAAATTTATACGAAACAAAAATTTCTGCTGCGGGGCCTAAGTAGGTTTTAACAGCATTGATGTATAGAAAATCATAACTCAAACCCGCTCTTAGTTTTTTTGAAACAATGGCGCCGATACCTGCTGTTAATGAATAACCATGTTTATATCCAACGAACACCCAGCCATATTTCTCACTTTCAGCTACTGCCTGCGCATCTACCTGAACGGGTGCCGCCATTGAAAACTGGCCCACTCCGGTGACATATCTCAAATAAATCGATGGCGTTATGTTCAAAGGAAAATCCCCACCTTCAATCACTTTAATAATATAAGAAGCATTCCATGTAATGTGCCGTGTAGTGATGTATTTGGTAAAGTGTCCTGTTGGATCGTTGAAGCGCACACGACTATCCAATAATTGCCATGCTGTAAAACCTGTATTAAAATCTTTCCAGTTAAAGTTAAACCCAAAACTCATATCAAAGGTAGCACGGCTAAATGAATTGGAATACAATTCAGGGTCGTTATTATCTTTTACGACCACTCTGTTAAAATCGTATCGTCTTTGGAATGCACCAAGATTGAGACCGGCACTAAAAGTAGCATCTTCGTTTAATTTTACAGCATGTGAGTAATTGGCATAACCAGAAGTTTGATCCCACAGGCCTGCTTTATCATGGGTGATGATGATACCGAAACCGTTTTTTTTGGCTTGTAATGGTGTAGAAAATACTAATACTTGATTGACTGGTGCATCTGGCATGCTTCCCCATTGCGAACGATGAAGTGCATATAAGTCCCCCATATCGTTCTGATAACTCATAGCAGGATTGGTCATTATTTTATTAAACATATATTGGTTTAATAAAGGGACTTGTTGTGCATAGATGGTAAAATTTAAACTCAAGATAAAAGTGAAAAGTGTAAATTTTGTTTTCATAGAGTTTTATTTTCTGCAAAAATATGTAAAAAAATAATTAAATACAAAAAATATCTAAAGATTTTTTTTCAAATCGGGAACAGAATAATTCTGCACTATTTTTAAGCAAGCGGAATGTATCATTTGAAAGACCTTTTCAAAATCGGCTTCTGTTCCGTAATACGGATCGGGTATTTCTATATTCTGATGAGGATATATTACATTCATTAAATAGTCCACTTTACGCATGTTGTCTTTATTTGACGCCATCGTTTTTAGGTGTTGGTAATGAGAATGATCCATGACAAATATTTTATCAAAAGTGGAAAAGTCAGAGATTTGAAATTGTCTGGCGATCAGCGGACGCAGGTCAATGCCATGTTTTAAGGCGTTTTTGATAGTTCTTGGATCCGGATGTTCGCCAATATGATAATCTGAAATAGCGGCGGAATCTACTTCAATTGGCAATTTGCGGTCTTGTATGTAATGTAGCATAATCCCTTCTGCTAAAGGTGAACGGCAGATGTTACCCAAACACACAAATAAAATTTTATCTTTTTTCATACGCTATGCTTTTGGAAAACTGAGTTCAAAGAGGGTGCCGTTTTCAACTTTAAAGGTATATTTTCCTTCCAATTGTTCGGATAAAATTTGAATGAGTTCCATGCCTAATGAATCTTTTCGTCTTGTTTTATTCAAATCAATACCTATTCCATTATCTTTAATTTTCAAAGTACATTCGGACTGATTGCAATAAAAATGAATGTCTATTTTACCTTTCTTATCGGGGAAGGCGTATTTGACGGCATTTGTAAGGACTTCACTACAAATTAATCCTAATGGAATAGCGGTATCTAATGACAGGTCAAGGGTTTCTGTATTGTCAAAAGAAAAATGAATTTCAATATCAGAATTATCAGAAAAGGTAGTTATAATTTGCTGACAAAGATGCTTTAAGTATTCTGATGCATTGATTTCTAAAAATTTATCTTTTTTATAGAGCATTTGATGGGTTAATGCAATGGATTGAATACGTGCAGATATTTCGTTTAAAAGATCCTGTGCGTGTGTGTTATTTTCTTTGTTTAATTGTAAGCGAATAATGCTATTAATGATTTGTAAGTTGTTTTTCACACGGTGATGAATTTCTTTAATGAGCATTTCTTTTTCTTTGAGTGATTTTTGAATCATTAAATTTTGTTGCTGAATAGTAGCGTTGTTCATTTCTAATTCCTCATTTTTTCTTTGTGTATCGCGATAATACCTGAATAATATAAAACCTGCTGCCACTAAAATAACGATAAAAATAATCAGATATGTTTGGACTGTTTTATCTTTTTCCTGCTGTACTTTTAATATAGAAAGGGTTGCGTTTTTTTCTTTGATGGAATTTTCTTTTTGTTGAGCATTGTGAGCGATTTCAGAATTTATTGCCTGAAGTTCTTTTTCTAATTGTGTAACGCTATCGTTTAATTTTACATACTGTTTCAAATAATTGATAGATTTTTCAAGTTCACCGGCTTTTTCGTAATAAGCGGCCAGCCAGTAATACTTTTTGATTAAGTTTTTGGGGTACTTAAATTCTGTATAATCAAGTATATCCAAAGTATCCAGATATTTTTTAGCTAGAGCCAGTTTATTTAAATTTAGAAATATCTCCACCACACCGATATAAGCATTAAAGGCGCTTTCATATTCTTTATTTTTAATACTTTGTCTGATGTCCATTAATAAGTAAGGGAGGGCTTCTTTGTATCTTTTACTTTTTAATAAACCAACAGCCAGATTGGATTTAATCAGGGTAACAAAAAAATCAAAATAGTTTTTATCAATGTTATTTTTATGAACATTTTCTAATTCAGAGAGTGCTTTATTAAAGTATTTTTCGGCGCTATCGTATTTTTGCATTCTATTATAAAATACGCCTATATCGTTATACATTCGTGCCGTTTCCCAATAATCTTTTGAACCATTTTTATATTCGCGTATACGTTCTGCAATAGCATATTTATAGATTCCCAATAAACCATATATTGTGCTTTTGTATGTCCCCATCCATAGTGCTATGGTTTTTCTGTTCCAGTTTTTCTCAATAATATTATGTATTTCAAGTGCTTTATTATAGTCGCTGATTTTAATTAAGCATTCTTTAAGTAATATCAATGCTTTAAGCGAATCGTTAATGTTATCCGCATGATATTGCAAGGTAGTGTTCAGTATAGAAATACACTTTGAAAACTGATTATTGAAAATGGCACTTTTAGCTTCAATTAAGTCCAATAAAAATTTGGCTTCATTATTTGAAGTTTGAGTATAAACATATCTTTTAATCTTTTCTAATGTATCCGCAATTTGGGGATATACATCTTTTAATTCATTAGCGTCTGTATTGGCTACAAGGATGATTTTTTCCTTTATGTTGCATTTATTGAATTGCTTTAAGAAAGCTTCTTTATCAAAATCTGCATAAAGTGAATACGCAGAGAAAATAAATAAAAAAATGGATGTTATTGGTTTCATTCCTTCATAGTTTCGTGCAGTCCGGATTCTTTCAGTCGTTCGGTATTTTCTGCAAATTGTAAAGCATCAATCATTTCTTGAATAGCGCCGCTCATGAATTCTGTCAGATTGTACAAAGTCAAATTGATGCGGTGATCGGTTATTCTGTTTTGTGGATAATTATAGGTTCGGATCTTGGCACTTCTATCACCCGTGCTTACCATCGTTTTTCTTTTGTGTGCTACTTCTTCCAGTCGCTTCTGATATTCCATTTCGTATAATTTGTTTTTGAGCATCTGCATGGCTTTTTCGCGGTTGGCTAATTGTGTACGTTCTGTTTGACACATTACCATTATGCCGGTAGGTATATGCGTTAAAATAACTTTGGTTTCTACTTTGTTTACATTCTGGCCGCCTGCTCCGCCACTTCGTGCGGTTTCCATTTTTACATCCGACTCTTTTATATCTACATCAAATTCATCTGCTTCCGGAAGTACTACAACACTTGCGGCGGAGGTATGTACTCTACCTTGTGTTTCGGTAGCAGGTACTCTTTGCACCCGATGAACGCCACTTTCAAATTTTAATGTTCCATAAGCATTCTGCCCTTTTACATTAAAAATAATCTCTTTATAACCGCCCATCGTACCGGGATTAAAATCCACTACTTCCACCTGAAATCCTTTCTTATCACAATAACGTTTGTACATTTCAAACAAATCGCCGGCAAATATAGAGGCCTCGTCACCGCCAGTGCCAGCCCGTATTTCCATCACTGCATTTTTAGCATCCTCCGGATCTTTTGGGATTAAAAGCAAACGAATAGCACTTTCTAACTGATTTATTTTTTGCTCGTTTTCCTCAAGTTCCTGTTTGGCAAGTTCCAACAGTTCTTTGTCTTTTTCAGTCAGCAAAATTTCTTTAGCATGTTTTATTGCTTCCAATGTTTTTTTGTATTCCTCAAAGTGCTGTACAATCTCCTTTAATTGATTGTATTCAATGTTTAATTGCTTAAATTTCCTTAAATCCGAGATAATCGAAGGATCTGAAAGTTTAAGTTCTATATCCTCGAATTTTCGCTTGATTTCTTCCAGTTTTTCAATCATACTAAAAAATTAAACTTCCAATAATTTTCATTGGCGAAGTTACTGAAAATAAATGAACTATTAAAAACCAAACACATTCTATCTTATTGCTTCTCTTTATTTTGCAAAGATTTTTTGGCTTCTTCTATTGAAATTCTATCCAATCCTTTAAAGGCCACAATAAAAGCGTCTTTAAATCCAGCGTTTTTTAAGTCAGCCAGATGTTTCTGAGCATCTTCTAATGTTTTAAATTTGCCGGATGTATATTTAATCAAATTACCGGTCATATAATACCATACATTTTCAAGTGGTTTTTCTTCTTGTATGTTGATTGGTTTATCGCTCACTTTTATTTGAACTCTGAATATAATTTCATTGGATTTTGAATTATCATTCAACACGGTGGTATCTGCTTTATTGGTATTAACAACAGATTTTGCAGTGTCTTTGTTAGTTTCACTCTGATGTCCGTTATCTTCCTCTCCATTTTTAGGTATTTTAGGTAAAATACCTTGTTCAATATTTTCATTCTCTAGTGGTGGTAAATTTTCAACAGCATCATTAAATTCTACTTTTTTACCTTCTGCTTCTGCTTTGTACTTTCTTATAGCATTAAAAATAGAGGCCGCAATGTATTTCTGTCCAAGTTCTGATCCCAAAAACTTTTCTTCGTTCGGATTGGTAAGATACCCTATTTCTGTAAGCACACTCGGCATAGATGTACGCCATAATACCCATATACTTTGGCGGTGCACCCCTTTATCAATTCTGCCGGATTTTGTTTTGTATTCCTGTTGTATTTTCATCGCTAATTTGGCGCTTTGTATCACATAAGCCGTTGTATAATTACTCATTATGATGTAACTTTCTTCACTTTCTGGGTCAAAACCCTGATACTTTTGTTTGTAATTATCTTCTAATAAAATTGGTGCATTTTCCCGCATAGCCACTGTCATTTTACCTTTTTCGTTTTTTAATCCCATCACGTAGGTTTCCGAACCAAAGGGCTCTGGATTAGCCGTTTCTACAATGACGTATTTCCCTTTAGAGTTTTTAATTCGTTTAGGACGCAACTTTCCTGTTTTCGGATCTTTTACCATAACGGGCTTGCCTGCTGCATTGCAATGAATGGATACAAATAAATCGGCCTTGTTCCTGTTGGCAATTTGTGCCCGCTCTTCCAATTCTACAAACTCATCAGTTCTTCTGGTTAAAATCACATTGACTTCTGGCAGGTATTTTTTAAAGTATTCTTCTAATTTTAGTGCAATGGACAAGGCAATATCTTTTTCTTTATAGAAAGTACCGTTGGTGCCGGGGTCTTTTCCACCGTGTCCCGGATCAATTACTATTGTTTTAATGGAAGAAAAATTTTTCTCTTGCGCATAAAAAAAATGAAGCCCTAAAAGCCAAAACAATACGGCTAACCGGCTGTTTATTTTGAATAAAAAAAACATAAATTATCTAAATTGTTATGCTCAAAACTTAAATGGCTATTTTTTTAATTAGTTTTGTAGCCAATAATCGGGGGATAAATTTACTTCAAGTAAAGGATTAATGTTTTTTCCAAATTCGCAAAATATCATCATTCTGTTGTGGATAATTTTCCTGCCGTTTTGTTTTTTTTCACAAAATACGACAAGTGATAGTGTGGCTGTATTTGCTGAACCGGATTCATTGTACGCTTCTGATTTTAATGAAGAAATAAAAGCCATCGCCAGAGATTCTATTGCCTTCTATCCTAAGTCCAAACAAACTATTTTATACAACAAAGCAGAAATTGAAACAAAATCTGAAAATAATTCATCCATAAAAATGACTGCCGGCTATATTGAAGTAGATGAAACAACCCATACGGTAAAAGCACAAGGCAGCGTAGATAGTACAGGAAAATTAAGTGATACTCCCGTTTTCAATGAAGGTAATAATAAAATGGAAGCCGAAAAAATGGCTTACAACATACAAACCAATAAAGGCAAAGTTTGGAATGCTTACACTACCGAAAGTAATTTAATAGTATATGGTAATGAAATTAAAAAAGATGAAAAAGAAATTTTATACCTAAAAAATTTACGCTGTATTCCTTGTGAATACAAAGATGCAAAAACCTTTTTTGTGGCCACAAAAGCTAAAGTAATTCCGGATGACAAAATTATTACAGGACCAATGTACTTGCAGATTGCAGGTATTCCTACTCCTTTGTTTTTACCATTCGGTTATTTTCCCAACACCAAAAGCAGTACCAGTGGCTTCTTAATGCCATTTATTGGTAATTCGCCAACACAAGGTTATTTTTTAAGAGACGGCGGTTTTTATTGGGCTATGAGCAATAAAATGGATTTATTTTTACGCGGGGACATTTATACCAATGGCAGTTGGGGCGCCCGGGCACTCAGCAATTACTATGTGCTGTATAAATTTCGTGGTACTCTGTCTTTGGGCTATTCAGAATATTATTTAGGGGATCGTGATATTCCACAGCAGGCACAAAAAACAAAATCGTATCAGATTCAATGGAAGCACTTCCAGGAAAATAAACTCTCCCCATCCGTGCGTTTTTCAGCAGATGTAAATTTTAACTCTAATCAATTTAACCGATACAATGCCATCAATACCGCACAATATCTTAACAATGTATTTATGTCAAACATTGCTTTTAGTAAAACATTTTCTTTTGGACTTATTAGTTTGAATGCAATGCACTCACAAAATAGTCAAACTCATTATGCAGAAATGAATCTGCCACAACTCACCATCAATGTGAATCGTTTTTTTCCTTTTAATCTGAAAGGCAATAAGCCCTCTAATTTATTAACCCGTTTGGGAATTTCTTATGTGTTAGAAAGTAAAATTAATGTCAAAGGAACCGATACTACCCTATTTGAACAAAAGTCACTTTACCAAAGAATGCGAACAGGAATAAAGCAAACAATGCCTGTCAATACTAGCTTTGCTATTTTCAGATACATCACCATAACCCCCGGTTTAAATTTTTCATTGCTGAGTTATCCGGATTACATACAAAAATCCTTTCAAAATAATGCTTTGATAACAGACACCATTCGTCAATGGAAACACGGTTTTGACTTTAACGCGAATACCTCCATTGCCTTCAAAGTATATACCGATCTGTTTTTTAATAAGGGCTCTTTTAAACAAATTCGTTATATGCTGATCCCTACTTTTAATTACACTTACAGGCCGGATATTGCAACCCAGCTTGGATATATTAAAACATATACTGATAATAACAAAAAAGAATACACCTATTCAGTGTTTGAAAACAGTTTGTACGGTGGAATAAGCAGTGGAAAACAAAATGTATTAAGTTTTAATTTGAATAACAATTTAGAAGCCAAGAAAAAGATACAAACCGATTCCGGCAGCAGCTTTAAAAAAATTACTTTACTTCAAAACTTAGGCATTTCTGGTTCTTACAATTTTGCAGCCGATAGTTTTCAATTTTCCAATATTCAATTCAGTGCCCGTAACAAATTGTGGAAGTTTTTTGATTTTCTCATCAGCGCTACTGCCGACCCTTACTATTATGACCCATCTACCAATCGTCGATATAATAAATACTTAATTGAACAAGAGCATAAATTATTACGATGGACTAATTTTCAAATCGCTTTGAACGGGGCCATTGGCTCCGGTGATATTGCACAATTTAAACCACCTATACCACAGTATTCCAATTCTGCCGAGAGAGGTGTCAATGTACCTGATTTGCCGTGGCGTATTTCGTGTAACTACAATTTAAATATAGATATGAACAATCCGACTATCAAAAATATCACCCAAACTATTTTTACAGGTATAGATTGGAACCTTACTAAATATTGGAAAATAGGGGCTTCCGCTAATTATGATTTTAAAAATAAAAAGTTTGCCTATTCCAGTATTGACATTAAAAGAGATTTAAAGTGCTGGGAAGCCAGCATTCGTTGGGTACCTTTTGGACAATTCCGAAGTTATATGTTTAACATCTATCTAAAGCATTCTATGCTCAGCGAGTTCAAAATACCACGACAAAGACAATGGTTTGATAATTTGTAAAAAACTCACTCAGCAATTAAAAAAGTACAAAGAAAACAATCCATCCCCTTTGAATCGTAACAAAAAAACTAACATTAAAATTCCGACATTGCTATAAAAGTAGACATTTGTTGATTTTTTGTTACTACATAAAAAAGGTTATCGGAAGAAAAACAACTACCA
>CAZNVL010000052.1:0-16096 GCA_964576565.1 uncultured Flavobacteriaceae bacterium
GGTAGTTTTTAATTAGTTAGTGCCCAATTTTAACACTTTAATCGGACAACAGTGGCAACGGACTCAAAAAGATATTTGTATTTAAGAAAATTATTATTTATATTTGCCGAAAATTAACTTAAATCTTATGAATCACATTAAAGCAAAAATAAGCATCGTCTGTATCTGCTCTCTGATAATATGGTCCTGTAAAAAGTCAGAACAAAGCACTCAATTAGATACAGAATCACAAACTGCTATCGATTATTCTATTTGTGAAAAAGAATTCGCACAAGTGGGACCCACCGCTACCAATCTGACTATTAAAACTAAAAGCTCCCCGCCAAGATTAATGCAAGGATTTACAGGCGTATTATCAAGCTGTGATACATTAACATGGGTTTCAGGCGATACCTTGTGGAGTAGTACCGGACATCAGGATCCAATCTATGAATACGATTTTGGAACCTGCGGCGGCTATATGTACGATGGCGTTCCAAGAACCGGTAAATGGAAGATTACGTTCCGAAACGGCGGTATTAAAAAACCCGGTTCTTCTATGCTGCTTCAGTTTATTAACTATAAATTAGGTACCGTTAGCTATGCGGCCGATAGCATTGTGTTCAGAAGCGGTGGATATAACAATGGCGTATTCACATACACAGTGAATGTATACAATGCTGTATGCACGGCTTCAACATGGACTATTACCTACAATTCAACCCGTTCTGTATCGGTTGACACAAAAAATACCACTGACCCTTCGGATGATGTCATCACCATTGTAAACGGTTCGGCTCAGGGTAAAAATCGTGAGAACAGATACTATACCGTTACTATCAATAATCTGATAAAACCCAGCAACTGCAAATACATCACACAAGGCACCATCACACTTTCTCCGGAAGGATTAAAAACAAGAACCATCAACTACGGCAGTGGCGTGTGCGATAATAAAGCTACGGTCACAGTGGATGGAAATTTGTTTGAAATTACACTTAACTAATCAAGCACACTTGCTGCAATGAAATTAGAAAACATATTCTCTATTTATCAGGCAATGGAAGAATCTGGGATTATCCTCTCTTTTAAGGGCGATATCACCTCTGATTTATTAACTTCCGTTTTGCAGATTATGGAAAACCGCTTAGAAAGCTTTCAGGAAGAACCTAAAATTAAAAAGAAAGTATATCATGTTTTAGTAGAGTGTTTACAAAATTTATACCATCACATGGAGGAAATACCTTCTTACATAAATGGTAAGGACCGGTCGGCTATCTTTATGATAGGCAAAACAGAAGAAGGATACTCTATACTGACAGGTAATTATATCCTGAATACAAATGTTGCCGGCTTAAAACAAAGAATTGACGATATCAATAAGCTTACAAAAGATGAACTTAAAGAATATTACAAACAAGTGCTTACAAACGGTGAAATATCCATGAAAGGCGGCGGCGGGCTCGGCATCATTGATATAGCAAGGAAATCCGGAGAAAAATTGGCTTACGAATTTTTACCTATATCCAATAATATCTCCTTCTTTATTCTTAAAATCAAAATCACTAATAAATCATAACAAAAAAATCCAATTCTTAACCATCATAAATTAACCACTATGGAAAAAATCACAGTTGAAGCTACACCCAAAACTCCCTATTTAATGCTCGATCCAAAGACAAAAACAATCACCATTAAAGGACGTTCTATTCCTGAAAATTCTGTACAGTTTTACACACCCGTTCTGAACGCATTAGATACATGGATTGCTGAAAAAACAAAAGACAAAATTACAGTATCGGTTCAACTGGAATACTTTAATACCAGTTCTTCCAAATGCATTTTAGACATATTCAAAAAACTTCAGGAATTAATCAAAAATGGTGCCCAGGTTGATGTTACATGGCTCTATGAAAAAGATGACGAAGATATGATGGAAGCCGGACAAGATTATCAAACCATTGTAGGCATTCCATTCAAAATGGTAGAAGTAGAAGAATAAACAGACATCATATACATTTTTGCACTACTACGTCCAAAAAAGCAGGGGATAATTCACCCTTGCTTTTTTATTTTTACAACAGGGCTATTATGCATTTTGAAAAAATTTATCTCACATCAATAGACAGTACTAATAATTACGCCAAACAACATCTCGCAGAACTTAAAACACCTACCATTATTTACACCGACTATCAAACTAAAGGCAGAGGACAACAACACAATGTATGGTACAGCCAGCCCTCCAAAAATTTATTATGCTCTATCGTTTTACCAATGTATTTCCCCCTCTCTTTAAATACATACATCAGTAGATGGACAGCCCTCTTACTCGTAGAATTATTAAAACAACACGCTGTTGAAGAACATTGCATTAAAATAAAATGGCCTAATGACCTGCTCATTTTACTCAATAAACAATATAAAAAAATAGCCGGTATTTTAATCGAAAACAATATTGAAAAAAAATACATCCTAAAAACAATCATCGGCATCGGACTCAACGTCAACCAAACAGATTTTGATCGTTTTAATAAAACTGCCACCTCTCTATCACTTGTTACTTCTCACCACTACTCCATCGCTTCATTAATTACATCTCTTGAAAAAATTATTTCCAACTATTTCCATTTACTTGAATTACAACAATTAAATACCATCCACCACCACTACTTAAAATTTTTATATGGCTGGCAAAGTGATTTTCTATACAAAGAAAAAGAAACTATATTTAAAGGAAAAATTATTGCCCTTTCAGATGACGGAAAAATCACCGTACAAACCTCCAATAATCAAATACATCAATATGAAAACAAACAAATTCAATTTATCTTTTAAAATCTTTAAACTTACCTTTCTATTATTTTTTTCCACACCTATTTTTGCTCAATTTACCATCACACTCCACTATAAAAAAGCCAAATGTGGCGGTATCAAAAATACAGATACAAGCACCTACTTCCCTTTATCAAATACCAAATGGATCCTCCAATACCCCAACAAAACAATTGACACCATTACAACCAATGCAGATGGAAAATTCCAAATACCCTACAAAAAAGGAACTTTTTATTTGTATTACCCGTGGAAATTCTATAAAAAATACCCTGCTGACTTCCCCAAAAATTTTTATGACCCCAACTGCTTACAAACCAGCTACTCAACTCCTGATTTTACCATCAAAGTTTCTTCCAAAAAGAAATATCGCCTACTCCCTCTATACATCTATGATTACTGCCCGGACAAACATCCATGTCTTCGTAAAGATACCATCATTCCAAGGATCCCAGGCAGAGCGCCACATTAAAATTGTTAAATGTGTTTAAAATTTTCAGAGGAAACTTGTAAAACGAAAAAAGTTTCCATAGTTTTACGCCCCGAATATGGATGTAAAACACAACATACTCTCCGCCGCACAAGAACTCTTTTTCAGAAAAGGCATTAGATCCGTTACCCTTGATGATATTGCTTCTAAACTCAAAATCTCCAAAAAAACCATATACGAAAACTTTGAAAATAAAGACGCTATTGTGTTTGAATTGGTAAAAGCCCATCTCCACCATCATAAACAAGAAATTCAAAAACTCATTGAAAAATCCGATAATATCATTGAAGAAACAATGAACATTGTCCAATGTTCATCAGAGATGATGAACCACATCAATCCTGTTGTATTTGAAGACCTAAAAACATACTATCCTAAAGTATGGAAATATCTGGAAGAATTTAAATCATCTTTTATTATGCAAACAATTATCAAAGGACTTGAAAAGGGACAAAAACAAGGACTTATTCGTAAGGATATTAATATTCAATTAATCGCTTATTTACGACTTCTACAAATCAATTTACTCTTTGAAACAGATATTTTACAAAAATTTAATCTCAGCTTTAATGAGTTACAAAACCAACTCACCAAGCACTTCTTATACGGTATTGCCACCGAAAAAGGCATAAAAATTATTCAACAATTTGAACGACATTAATTTTTTTACATCTATGAAAACTCTAAAAACAATTTTAGTTTCCTTCGTTTTCTTATCCGAAAATTTATCCGCACAAACTAATCCCAAAACCTTTTCCTTAAAAGAAGCCATTGACTTTGCTTTCACACACAACAACAATTACCTCGCCTCAGAAATGGACTTAAAAGTTGCAAAAGCCAGAAATTGGGAATACACCGGTATCGGCTTACCACAGGTTTCTGCTTCCTTTGACTTAAAAGATTATTTAGAATTACCTACCTCTTTACTTCCCGGACAATTTTTTGGCGCCCCTCCGGGAACCTATATCCCTGTAAAATTTGGAACACAGTACAATGCCACCGCCGGCATTTCTGTTTCTCAAATCATTTTTAGTTCGGACTACATATCAGCCCTTCAGGCCTCAAAAGGACTCATTGAACTCACCCAAAAAAACGTACAGCGTACAAAAATTGAAACACACGTGCAAGTAACCAAGGCCTATTTCAATGCACTGGTAGCCAAAGAACGATTTCAAATCATACAAGCCAACATACATAAATTAGAAAAACTCCTGAACGACACTAAAACCTTATATCAAAACGGCTTTGTAGAAAAAATAGATTTAGATAGAATTCAAATTGCCTACAATAATCTATTAACTGAACAAGAAAAATTTTTGCGACTTATTGGACTGGCACATACATTATTGAAATATCAAATGAACTATCCACTAACGGATTCTATCATTCTAACGGACTCTATCACCGCATTCAAGGATAAAATAACCGAACTAAAAGAACTACAATTCTCTCCCGAAAAAAGAATAGAATATCAAATTTTCAATCAACAAAAAAAATTAAATGAAATTGATTTAGGCCGCTATAAAATGCAGTTTTTACCATCCATTGTGGCCTACGGCTCTTATTCAAAAAATGCTCAACGCACTCAATTCGATGTTTTTGATTTCTCAAAAGACAAACTATGGTTTAACATCGGACTCATCGGGCTTACCTTCAATTGGAACTTATTTACTTCCGGTCAAAGATATTTCAGAATACAACAAGCCAAATACAACGTATTAAAAGCCCATTACTCCCTAGAACAAATCAAACAATCTGTACAATTAGAATATCAATCCGCATTAGTGAACTATCAAAATGCCCTGACCTCCCTCAAAACACAGGAAAACAACCTTCAACTCGCCCAATCTGTGTTTGACACTGCTATAAAAAAATACGAGTCCGGCGTAGGAAGTAACTTAGAAGTAGTAAATGCTGAAACTTCACTTAAAGAAGCACAAACCAATTATATCACAGCACTCTATGATGCACTCACAGCAAAAACAGATCTGGATAAAGCATTAGGCAATATCCAATAACTTTTAATTGTATCAATTATGAAAAAACAAATCTCCCTCCTTTCAATCGTTCTATTGGCAGGATGTCAATCTCAACAAAAAGAAGATCTTGCCGCTCTCTTAAAACAAGAAGCCACACTTCAAAAACAACTTTCAGAAATTCAAACAAAAATACAAGCTTTACGAAAAGACAGCATTCAGCCCATTTTAATTTCAGCTGAAAAACTCCATGCCGGGATATTTCAATCCTATCTTAGCTTCCAGGGAAAAATTGACGCAGATGATAACATTTCTCTTTCTTCTGAAATGCCCGGTACAATCACAAAAATTTATGTACACACAGGCGATGATGTCAAAGCCGGACAAATTTTAGCAGAAACAGACGCACGAACACTTCAACAATCTATACAAGCGCTGCAAAGCAATCTGGATTTTGTCAATGAATTGTACGAAAAACAAAAAAAACTCTGGGAACAAAAAATCGGAACAGAAGTGCAATATCTGCAAGTTAAATCTCAAAAAGAAAATTTAGAAAAAACACTAGCATCCTTACAAGAACAATTACGAATGACCAAAATTATATCCCCTATTGATGGAACCGTTGATGCCATTGACATTAAAGTGGGTCAAATGGTAGCACCCGGTATGCCGGCCATCCGAATTATTAATTTCAATCATCTTAAAGCCAAAGCCGATATTCCGGAAAATTATATCGGACAAATTCATTCAAATGATAAAGTCAAAATTATTCTGCCCGATATTCAGGACACCCTTTATTCAAAGATTACCTACGTTTCCAGAACCATCAATCCTATTACAAGAACATTTAACATTGAAATATATTTAGGGAATAACTCCAAATTACATCCTAATCAGGTAGCCATCTTAGAAATAAACAATTATACCTCTGCACAACCAGTAGTATCCGTTCCTATCAATTATATCCAAACAGACACAAATGGTGATAAATATGTTTACATTGTGGAAAATACGAAAGTAAAAAAAGTAGTAATCAGAATAGGGAAATTATCAAAAGACAGAGCAGAAATACTTTCGGGGCTTCAATCCGATGATTTACTCATCAAAACAACCGTTTCTCTGCAGGAAGGCACACCGGTTATTATTCAAAACAATTCTGTTCTTTAATGTCTCATTAAAACATCCAATTTATGTCATCCAATACTTTTAAAGAATTCAAATTAAGTTCGTGGGCTATTGATAATCGTATAGCCATTTACATACTTACTGTTTTCATCACCATTGCCGGAATAATGACTTATATTTCTTTACCGAAAGAAAGTTTTCCAGACATCGTTTTACCAAAATATATCATTACCACAATATACGGTGGTAATTCCCCTGAAAACATTGAAAACACTATCACCAAACCACTTGAAAAAAAATTAAAATCTATTCCGGGTATTAAAAAAATCACCAGCACATCCTTACAAGACGTTTCTTTAATCATTGTAGAATTTAACTCTGATATAAAACCCGAAAAGGCAAGACAAGATGTAAAAGACAAAGTAGATGAAGCGCGTCCGGACTTGCCGGCAGACCTTACCAAAGAACCTTATGTCAAAGAAATTGCTTTTTCTGATATTCCCATTATGTTCATCAACCTTGCCGGACCAATGGAATTAATCCATCTAAAAAAATACGCCGACCGATTAAAAGATGAAATTGAAAGCATGAAAGAAATTACAGAAGTGAGAATGGTTGGCGCACCGGAAAGAGAAATTCAGATTAACTTAGATATGTATAAATTACAAGCAGCTAACTTATCTGTTGGAGATATCGAAAGAGCCATTCAGTCAGAAAACATCACTATTTCAGCCGGCAATGTACCGGTAGGCACTCAAAAAAGAACCATCAACATTAAAAAAGAATTTAAAACTATAGACGATATAAAAAATATCCTCATCACTTCACAAAGCGGTGCTAAAATGTATTTGAAAGACATCGCCAATATCCGTGACACTATTGCTGAAATGGAAAGCTACGCTAAAATGAATACAAAAAATGTTATCACACTTCAAGTCATCAAAAGACCGGGCGAAAATCTAATTGCAGCATCAGAAAAAATATACAAACTCATTGATAAACTTAAAAAAAACGAATTTTCCAAAGATATCGACGTTGTCATCACAGGCGACCAATCTGATCACACTAAAATTTCTTTAGAAGATTTAATCAATACCATTGTCATTGGTTTTTTATTAGTAACTTTTATTTTAATGTTTTTCATGGGAGTAACCAACGCTTTATTTGTCGCATTATCCGTACCTCTTTCCATGTTTATTGCCTTTTTGATAATGCCATCATTGGGCTATAGTATGAACATGATTGTGCTATTTGCATTTTTATTAGCATTAGGCATTGTAGTGGATGATGCTATTGTAGTCATAGAAAACACACACCGTATTTTTGATAATGGAAAAGTCCCCATTGTAACAGCCGCCAAAAAAGCCGCCGGCGAAGTGTTTCTACCCGTATTAAGCGGGACACTCACTACCATTGCTCCTTTTGTACCTCTTGCTTTCTGGAAAGGCGTCATTGGAAAATTCATGATATTTCTACCTGTTACTCTTATCATTTCATTGTTTGCTTCCTTATTTGTGGCCTATGTTATTAATCCGGTTTTTGCAGTGGACTTTATGAAACCCCATCATGAAGAAGTAAAAAACTATGGTAAAATCAACCGAAACGGTTGGCTACAACTTTTAATTTATTTATTAGTTATTATTTTTTCATACGCCTCCGGCAATAAAGCATTAGGGAATATCGTATTCACAATGGCCTTATTCTTAATTCTTCATCGTTTATGGCTGTATAAAATCATTGCCAAATGGCAGGAAAATATATGGCCAACGATTAAAAATGCGTATGGTAAAATACTACACTGGGCATTACAGAGACCTACAAAAATGCTTTGGTACACAGTACTTCTTTTTATTTTTAGTATAGTGTTTTTTGCATTACGAAAACCACCCGTGCTCTTTTTCCCAAGTGGGGACCCTAACAATATATACATTTATATTGAATTGCCGGAAGGCACAGCAGCAGAATATACCGATAAAGTAGCCGCACAAGTAACGGCCAAAGTAGATTCTATTTTAGGTAAAAATAACCCTGTTGTAAAATCCGTCATCACCAATGTAGCCATTGCTGTTACAGACCCAAGAGACGACGATCAAAATACCTATCCCAACAAAGCAAAAATCAGTATCAATTTTGTTGAATATGGAAAACGTAACGGGGTAAGCACTTCTGATTATTTAAATCAATTGCAAAATATCAAATGGAATATCCCCAATGCCCGCATTGTAGTTTCAAAAGAACAAATGGGTCCCCCTCTACCCAAACCCATTGTGATTGAAATTCAAGGCGATGATTTTAATGAAATCAAATATTATGCACATCTTGTAAAAACAAAAATTGATAATTTGAAAAACCCCGGAATTGTTGAACTAAAAAGCGATTTTATTGATAATAAACCAGAAATCTGGTTAGAAATTGACAGAGAAAAAGCCAATAAAGAAGGTATATCAACAGCACAACTGGCATTAGAAATACGCAAAGCCGTTTATGGTATTGACCGATATTCCAAATTCAAAGATGTAGAAGATGAATACCCCATTCAAATTCGCTATTTGCCTGAACAAAGAAAAAACATAGAAGCTATTAGAAATCTGAAAATAACATTTAGAGATATGAATATGGGTGGTATTTTGAGAAGTTTACCACTCTCCGCCTTTGCAGATGTAAAATATGTCAATACTTACGGCGGTATTAAACACAAAAATAAAACAAGAATTATTACCCTATCATCAGATGTAAAACAGGGATTTAATCCTAATGACATCGTGGGACAAATTAAAGAAGTTATTAAAACCATTCAGCCCCCTCAAACGGTAAGTATTAAAGTAGGCGGTGAACAGGAAGAACAAGCCGAAACCGTAGGTTTTCTGAGCAATGCTTTAATGGCCTCTGTAGGTTTAATTCTGTTGGTACTCATCATACAGTTTAATTCTATTGGTAAAACCGTCATTATTTTATCGGAAATTATTTTAAGTATTATTGGTGTACTCTTAGGATTTGGTATCTTTAAAATACCAATGAGTATCGTCATGACTGGTGTTGGAATTTTTGCGTTGGCCGGAATTGTTGTCCGGAATGGTATTCTATTGATAGAATTTGCAGAACAATCTCTGAAAGAAGGCAAATCGTTAATGATTGCTTCCTATCAGGCCGGCTTTGTGAGAATGACCCCCGTTTTGCTTACAGCAACAGCCGCTATTCTCGGGCTTATTCCATTAGCAGTCGGTTTAAATATTAACTTCCTGGGATTATTTGAATCATTTGAGCCACACATTTACTTTGGCGGAGACAATAACGTGTTCTGGGGACCTTTAAGCTGGACAATGATTTTTGGTTTGATATTTGGAACATTTTTAACCTTAATTCTAGTACCTTGTATGTTTCTGATTTCCGAAAGAATGAAAAGAAAATCCGATATTATTTTAAATTATTTTCATTTGCCAAAAGGATTAAAATATGTCCCTTTCTTAATCGTCCTCCTTCAACTTATTTTAAGGATAAAAAAAGTAAATCTGAATTTCAGTCAAGTAGACCATTGATTTTTTAAACTATCTTCACTTTAAAAGGAACTTTAATTACAATTGAGCAGAAGAATTCAGATTTATATTTGCAACAGAAAAAATACCTTTATGAAAATTATTGAAACCTTGTATTCATCTTTTGGCAACAAGTGCCCGCGTTGTCATAAAGGAAATGTGTTCAAATACAACAATCCTTACAATTTAAAGCATTTTGATGAAATGCATACAGAATGCCCTTGTTGCGGAGAAATTTTTGAAAGAGAAACAGGATTCTATTATGGCGCCATGTATGTAAGTTATGCCTGGATGGCAGGGTGGTTCATTGTTACTTTTACCATCAATACTTATTTCATTCATGCGGAATTATTGCATTATCTTATTTTTTTCTTTCTTTCTATTTTAATTTTATCACCCATGACTTTCAGAGTATCAAGAATTACGTGGTTGAATTTTTTTGTCAAATACAATCCTTCTAAAAGTAATTGCCATAAAATCAGTACTGACGCGTCTTCTAAAAACTAATCTTTAAATTTTTTAATTTGCAAAAATTATACTTTACCTACTACTTTCCCTTACCTTGAATAATCACTAATAAAGTATGCACTAATATCTTTAAGTCAAGTAAAACAGACATGTTTTTAAGATACAGAATATCGTATTTCATTCTTTCAATCATTTGATCCACATTTTCAGCGTAGCCGTATTTCACCTGTCCCCACGACGTTATTCCCGGTTTAATCTTATGTAACAACTTATAATGCGGGGCTTTTAAGACAATTTGATTTATATAGTATTCGCGTTCAGGTCTTGGTCCTACAACGCTCATATCACCCTTTAGTACATTAAAAAACTGCGGTAACTCATCTAACCTTGTTTTCCTCAGAAACCGACCAAAAGGGGTAATCCTCGGGTCATTTTCGGAAGAGAGTGCAGGCCCATTTTTTTCTGCATCCACATACATTGTACGAAATTTATAGATGAAAAATTTTTTTCCATTCTTGCCAATTCTTTCTTGTTTGAAAATAATTGGCCCTGGCGAAGTAAGTTTTACAATTATACTCAAAAGCACATATAACCAACTAAAACAAATTAACACTATCAGTGAAACTACAATATCAAAAAAGCGTTTCATTGAAATTTGCCATTGCTTTATCGGAACAATTTCTAAAGTAATGAGCGGCAAGGATTCAACAGCATCCAACTTTACCTGACCTGTTAATAAATCATAAGTATCCGGTACTAAGTGAATGTGCAAATCCAAATAGTACAATTCATTCATTAACGCATTTAATTTATCATGCTCATTGGTTTCCACTGCAACAATGATTTCTTCAATCTCAAAACGATGTATTATTTCTGTAATAGAGTGACATTCTCCAAGATGAGGTATAAGTTTTTTTAATTCTTCTGAAAATCCATTTATCCCTTCAATATGCACAAATCCTTTTATATCAAATCCGATTCCCTTTTTTAAATGATTAATTTCTTTAACTACTTCTAACGCTCGCTCATTGCTTCCAATTATCAAAGTCGGGAAGCCCCATTCTCTTGACTTTATTTTATTATTGATGTAAGAAGACAATATAAAACGGCCTACTTCCGTAAAAGAAAAATGAAAAATAAACAAAGCAACCACCGATTTGTAGTAATATCTATAATTGGCCACATAATCATCCAGAAGCAAATTAAAAAACAACAATATCGTTCCTAAAATAGAAGCAAACAAAATTTGATACAATTCATTAATTCTGGAACGTCTAAATACATTGTTATAATGCCCTGACAAATAATACATTAATAACCAGAATAAAGGTACTAAAATAACCCCTCGCCAATATTGTACATCCAATAATGTTGTGGGTTCTACAAACGTTTTAAAGTAATCAATATGGTACTTTCGGTAAATATAAAAAAATGTCCACGCAAGAGCCGCAGAACTAAAATCCAGAAAGATATTAATTAAAGTGAATTTTTTTTTGTCCATCAGTAACTAATAAGTTTAATATTGTCTATCAAAATTTGAGGATAAGTTACATTCGTTGCTTTTTGAACTTTAAAGTAAATGCCTATAGAGTTGTTAGACGATGTGCCACCCATCAAGGCTAAGTACGGCGTCAGATCAATGTATATTTTATTCCATACTCCCTCCGTTGGATTTAAACTAATAACAGATTTGATAAGCACTCCGCTATACAATCCTATTTCAAATACCTGATTGCACTTATAATTGAGTTCTAAATACGTACCTGAATACGAAAGTGTATAAGTACTAGCAGAAGTTAAATACGCATACGGATGGGTAGCATCAAGCGCTATCATCATGGCCTTATTCCCTTCAAAAACATCGGCATTAGCGTTCATCGTTTTATCTAAAATGACCACATTGGTATCTGAACCAGTTCCTTTTACAATAGTTATTCCTCCTATACCTCCAAAATTCTCAAAATCTTCCAGCCATTTAAAGTTAGCCGCAGAAGAATATTGAAAAACAAGTGGTCTGTTAATAATTTGATTCACAGAAGCAGCAGTATCTATTTCAATAGCCGCATAAAAAGGATATATGATTCTTACTGCAGATAATCCATCTTTTTTAATTCCTGCAAATAATTTTAGTTTCGCCGGAGAAGAGGTAATCGGGATTGTTCTACCAACGGGATAAGCCCCTTTATATTGACCATTTTCATATACCCAAATCTCTGTGATTTTATGATCAGTCGTCCCTTGTCCGCTGAGTGTATGGACACTCACTGCCGGTATATTCATATAAAAAGGAGCCGGTGCTTTTAATTTTTCTTTATTACACGCCGTAAAAAGAATAAGCCCTGTTGTTACACAACAAAAATATAATAATTTGATGGTTCGCATTAGCTATTATTCAATAAAGAAATTTTATTTTGTTTTATTTTTTCTTCTATTTGGTACGCCACATCCAATACCCGAATGGCCTCCTCAATACTCACTATCGGTTGAGTTTGATGTTCTATGCTAGCTATAAACGAAAGGAGCTCTTCTTTTATTGCGTTCACTAAAACAACAGCCGGTTTTTCTATGATTATTTCTTTATCTTCCATGCCATTACCGGGTGAAAAAATTAATGCATCCTCTGGTGTACAAGCATCCACATTTTTAATACGAATAACTTCCAGTTTTTTATCCAACAAGTCGATGGAGATATACGCCTCTTTTTGAAATACTCTAAACTTTCTCATGTTTTTTAAGGACAAACGGCTGGTGGTGATATTGGCCACACTTCCATTTTCAAACTCAATCCGAACATTGGCAATGTCTGTAGTAGGACTTATTATTTCAATACCGTTGGCATAGATATTTTTTATTTTTGAAGAATTAATATTAAAAATTAAATCTAAATCATGAATCATCAGATCTAAAGTAACCGATACATCCGTACCTCTTGGATTATACACGGCCAAACGGTGGACTTCAATAAATAAAGGGTTTCCCAAAAACGGCCGGGCTCTTAAAAAAGCCGGATTAAACCGTTCTACATGCCCTACCTGAATTAACACCTTATTTTGCTCCGACAATTCCTTTAAATGAACGGCCTGTTCTACTGTTTTTGTAACAGGTTTTTCAATAAAAATGTGCTTCTTATTTTCTATACATTTTTTCGCTATTTCAAAATGCGTTTCTCCGGGCGTGACTATGTCAACGACATCACTTTTTTCAATTAATTCTTCTAATGATTCAAACTTTTGAACTTCAAATTCTTTTGCCAATCTTTCTAATTCGGAATAATTAATATCATAAATCCCCAGCCCTGATATTCTCTTTTCCTGAAACAATTCTTTCAAAAGTTTCAAGTGAATTTTACCTAAATACCCTATTCCAACAAGACCTACTTTCATATTTTTTGAAGTGCCAAATGTATTGAAAATAACATTGTATTCTTAATGAAACGCTTCTTTTAGCCAATAAAAAAGGGGGCATTACGCCCCCCTTCTCCCTGATTTGAATTAATCTTCTTATTATGCATTAATATCTGCAGTGGCTTCCTCATTCTTAAAATTAATTTTTTCTTTGATCTTGGCAGATTTTCCACTTAAATCCCTTACATAATAAATTCGTGCTCTCCGAACTTTACCTTTCTTAATCACATCAATTTTTTCAATATAAGGTGAATTCAAGGGAAATATTCTTTCCACTCCTACTCCATGTGAAATCTTTCTTACTGTAAATGTTCTCGTGGCTGGTTCATTTTTTATCTGAATAACTACACCCGTAAAATTCTGAATTCTTTCCTTATCCCCTTCTTTAATTTTATAGTGTACGGTAATCGTATCACCTGCCTTGAACTCAGGGTGCTTTGAACCCAACATCAACTCTTTTTTAATTTCTTCCAATAGATTAGACATATACTTTTCTTTTTAGAGAGGTGCAAATATACGATAAATATTTTTTATTTTCCAAATGAAAAAGAACTTCTTCACTAAACAAATTTTCTATCAACGAAGTAAGGTAATATACCCTTGTTTTTCATAAGTTTTATCATCTTTTCCTTTTGCCTTAATGGTATAGAAATAAGTACCTGCAGGTGCATCTTTTCCTGCTTTTGTTTTTCCATCCCATTGAATGTTGCCTTTATCGGTTGTTACATTATACATTTCAACACCCCATCTATCCAAAATAACACATTGAATTTCAGTGAGATTAGTGGCATGTATGATGAAATAATCATTCGTTCCATCTCCATTAGGTGTAAAGACATTTGGTATCTCAATATCCGATGGAATATCAACTCTAATAATGCGCATAGCCGTATCCACACAAGGTCCGTTTTGCATAAACATTACTACGGTATATGTTCCCGGTGTGTTGTAAGTTGTGGAGGTTCCAGGATTTGTTACAGAAGAACTTGCCACTGTTGTAACCGTACTTCCATTTCCAAATGACCAGCTATAACTTAAGTTAGCCGGATTTCCATAACTACTGTTATTAGCAAAAGAAACAGAAAGTGGTGCAAAGCCTTCTGTAACATTTGGAGTAAACGCCGCATGGATGGTACCATTCACCACAGAAACAAAATTTTGTGCAGCACATCCGGTAGTGGTATTTGTAATTACAACTACATAATCCCCAGCGTGTGTAACTGTTGGCGAGTAGCCGGTTACTGGCGTAATAGTAGCCCCCGGCGGTCCATCCCACACATAAGTAAGATTTGTGCTTGGTGTAACGCCTGCATATACTGTAGTATTGGTATAGCCACAAGCAATGGTGTAAGGTCCAACTGCCGTTGTAGCCGGCGGTGTAGTATTACTTCCTACAAGAACAGTGGTACAAGATTGACAACCATTCAACGTGCGTGTGGTACACAAGGTATAGGTTCCTGCTGCGTAAAAAGTAATCGGATTTTCAGTAGTGTTTGTAGAAGTTGGCGGCGGTGTCGTCCACGTAAAGGTCAATGGATCGCTAATTGGATTAGGCGTAAATTGCAAGGTCGTTTGTAAATCCTTACAAGTCAAGGCCGTGGGCGTGGCTTTGGCCGTCAATCCTAAGGGCTGCTTGTCCTGATAGATTGTTACAGGTATTTTACGCTTACAGCCATTATTCGGATCCGTAATCTCTACTGTATACGTCCCAACTGTGGTCTGGCTGATATTACTCGTGCTGTTGACCGCCAAAGTTTGTTGTGGCACCGTACTCGGTGTGTACCATACGTAAGTTGCCCCATTCACAGGAGAAGTACCGGTAATAATAGCCGATGGATAATTACAATTCAAAGTATTCGTCGGTACATTCAAAGTATATCCACCGGTTGGTTTAAGTGTATCAATACCCACTGTAATAGTTTGAGAAATAACACATCCACCCGGCACAGGATCATAAACTACACATACATAATTACCCGGTGTATTGGTAGAGAATGTATTAGATGTGCTCAGAGTAGTTGTTCCGGTGGCATCTGTCCAGTATGGTGTAGGTGCACCGCCACCGGTTGCTTGTGTAGCATTTACTACTAAAGTAACCGTATTGGGCGAACACTTGATATTGTAATTGTTGTTGACCGCTATAACAGTCATTGTTGGTGCCGCAGTAGATTGTGTTACTGAAACTGTAAACAAATTGCTACAACCATTCGCAATATTCGTGGCTACAAAAGTATAAGTACCCGCTATACCTGGTGTTAATAGATTCCCCGAAACTGGTGACCCACC